>DYLU01000067.1:0-9615 GCA_020721905.1 Leptospira biflexa
GGGAGGGCAGCTTTTACGCCTTGCCACACAGGATGATTTAAACCTCTTGCCTCAGATTGAGGCTCTGGAGGACAGGGCTTTTGCAGTGTGCAAGGAAAAAATCATTGAAAAAAAATTAGAGATGAAACTTGTCATGGTGAAAAGCCTTTTTGATAAAACCAAGATTATCTTCTATTTTGTGGCTGACGGGCGTATTGACTTCAGGGAACTGGTGCGGGATTTAGCTGCGGTTTTCAGGACACGCATTGAGATGCGCCAGATTGGCGTTCGTGATGAAGCGCGCATGTGCGGTGGATATGGACCCTGTGGAAGGCAGCTTTGCTGTGTTAACCTGAAAGAAGAATTTGAACCGGTTTCCATCAAGATGGCAAAAGACCAGAATATGAATTTGCACTCGCTGAAGATTTCCGGCATGTGTGGAAGGTTACTATGTTGCCTTGGATATGAATACCATATTTATCGTGAGATTAATGAATCACTGCCAGGCCCGGGTTTCCAGTTCGTTGTTAATGATATTCCGTTTGTGGTAGAAGCTATTGACAGCTTAAAGGAATCACTGATACTAAAGCATAACGCCAATACGGTTGCCATTCACAGGGATGAAATTAGCAATATAAACGGGACATTTGTATTGAGCAATACAGCAATTGAAAAATTAAAACATTCGCTGGAAGTTGTTACTGAAGAGGTATAATCAATGGAAAAGCGCTTTTATGTTACTACGCCTATTTACTATGTTAATGCTGAACCACATATAGGCCATGCCTATACTACCATAGCGGCTGATTTTGTAAACCGCGTGTATAAAATGCGTGGCTATGAAACCTTCTTTTTAACCGGCACCGATGAACATGGCGACAAGATAGTCAAAGCTGCCATGCAGAACAATGCAAATCCCCAGGAATACACTGACAAAATAAGTGCCATCTTCAGGAGGCAGTGGCAGTCAATGGGCCTGGAATTTAACGATTTTATCCGTACCACCGAAGAGCGCCATAAAAAGGTGGTACAGTACGTATTGCAAAAAGTGTATGATAATGGCGATATCTACTTTGGAAGCTATGGGGGTTTCTACTGCTTTGGCTGCGAGCGCTATTTTACTGAAAAAGAGATGGTTGATGGCAAATGTCCCGATCATCAAAAACCTCTGGAATTTATTAAAGAAGACAATTACTTCTTTAAAATGAGCAAATATCAGGAGTGGCTGATTGATTATATTCATAAACATCCCGACTTTATACGGCCTGAACGCTATAAAAACGAAGTACTTGCAATGCTTGAAAGTGAAGCACTTGAGGATTTATGCATTTCACGCCCCAGGGCCCGTCTTTCATGGGGTATACCGCTTCCTTTTGACAACAACTTTGTAACGTATGTGTGGTTTGACGCCCTCATTAATTATATCAGTGCTATTGGATATCCCGACAGCGAGCTTTTTAAAAAATTCTGGCCTGTATCAAATCATATCATTGCAAAAGATATTGTTAAACCGCACGGAGTTTTCTGGCCAACCATGCTGAAGGCTGCAGGCATTGAGCCTTACCGGCACCTCAATGTCCATGGCTACTGGAATATGGAAGCTGCAAAAATGTCAAAGTCATTGGGCAACGTGGTAACAGCATCACATCTATTAGAAAAATATGGCAATGACGAAATCCGGTATTTCTTTTTACGGGAAATGACGTTTGGGCTTGATGCAAAATTCTCAGAAGAAGCGATAATTAATCGTATTAACTATGACCTTGCAAATGATTTAGGTAATTTAATAAACCGTACCTTTAACATGGTGCAGAAATACTGCGATGCTAAAGTACCACCATTTCATAGCGACAGCCCCGCAGGAAGAACAGATATGCAGAAGGCATTGAATGATGCAATGAATCATTATTTTGATTATATTGATGCCTTCCAGTTTAACCTGGCGCTTGAGCGCCTGTGGGATTTTATACGCTACTGCAATAAATATATTGATGAACACAAACCATGGCAGTTAGCCAGAGATGGGAATACCAGTCAACTTCAGTCGCTTCTGAGGAACCTTTTAGAAGGGATCTATGCAACAGCATATCTCCTTGCCCCGGTGTGCATCACCAAAGCACCTGTCATCATTACATCACTCAAGGCTCCTCTACAGTATCCGGTTGAACAACTTGTAACCTTAATGGCACTTACCGAAGGCAGTATAATTGATAATCCAGGCATATTGTTCCCACGATTAGAAAAGGAAAATGATACAGCACCACAAAAAGCAAAAAAAGAGGAAAAACCCATGGAAGAAACAGAAGGCCTTATTGACATCAAGGATTTTATGAAGGTTGAACTCCGTATTGCAAAGGTATTGCAGGCAAAGGCTGTTGAAGGCTCAAATAAACTCATTGAATTACAGATAGATATGGGCAAGGATACCAGGACTATTGTTGCGGGGCTTGCACCTTACTATACTCCTGAATATCTTGTTGGGAAAAAGATCATTGTTGTGGCAAATCTTAAACCAGCCACACTTTTTAAACGAACATCACACGGGATGCTGCTGGCAGCAAAATTGTCAAAAGACGACAAACCCATTTTGATTGAAGTTAATGATGCAGTACCGGTTGGTGCAGTACTCAGTTAATACACCATGAGGATGTATGAAGATTGGATTAATATCCGATACGCACAATGATATTGAACTGGTTCAAAAGGCAATTGCTATATTCAAAGAACGCAATATATCTGTTATTATCCATGCCGGCGACCTTACTTCTTCAAAAATCATTTCTCTGTTTAAAGGCTTTGACGGCAGATTTGTGCTGGGTAATTGCGACATTGATGTTGATGAGATAAACGCAACTGCCTCTGAATGCGGGTTTGGCTGTGTTGAATATTCACGCCAGTTTATGCTGGATGGCAAGAATTTCATAGTGTTTCATGGAAACAATGTCCCCATGTTCAGAGAAGCCGTTAACAGTGGTAAATACGATTACATCATTAAAGGGCATACCCACATCTTTGAAAATTACGTCAGCGGAAAAACACGCATCATCAATCCCGGATCCCTATACCGCGGTGAGGAACATACTGTTGCCATTCTTGATACTGAAACTGATAAAGTGGAAAAAATTCGTATAGAAATAGAAGAATAATTACCTGTCACCTTTTATAAGGCTTACAATGCGTTCAAAATCATCAAGCGAATAAAAACTTATTTCAATACGCCCCTTCCCCGCTGAATGCCGTATCTCAACACGGGTACCTAAAAATGAGATTAGCTCTTCTTCCAGTTTTCGTATATGTGCATCCTTTGCTCTCTTTTTCTTTTTGCCAGGGGTTTTTGGCACTTCAGCTATTGCCTTTTCTACTTCACGCACCGACAGCCTCTGCTGAATTATCCTGTCAAACAATGCCTCCTGATCATCTCCTGAAACACCTAAAAGCAATTTTGCATGTCCAACATTAATCCTCCCATCCTGCAACGCTTCCTGCATATGCTCGGGCAGATTAAGTAAGCGCATGATATTGGCAACCGTTGCCCTGTCTTTGCCCACACGATCAGCTATTTCGGATTGTTTGAGCTTAAAACGTGTTGCAAGCATTTTATATGCTTTTGCTTCTTCTATGGGGTCTAAGTTTGTTCGTTGAATATTTTCTATAAGAGCCAGTGTCAGATTCTGCTCTTCGGTTGTGTTCATGACAATGGCTTTGATAGTTGGCTTTCCTAATAATTTAAATGCCCGCCACCTGCGTTCACCGGCCACAATAAAATATTCATCTCCCTGCTTGCGCACAATAATTGGTTGAAGCAACCCAACGTGCTGTATGGATTGTGCAAGTCCTGCTATCTCTGCAGCATCAAAATGGACCCGTGGCTGGTCAGGATTTGGCATTATTACATTGATAGGAATATCCACAACACGCTCTTTGTCCTGTAGTAAAACCTTTTCAAAATCACTTACCGGTGTAGGTGATGTGGTGATGATTGCTCCTAATCCTTTGCCTAAAACTTTTTTTGCCATTATCTGCTCCTGTAAGGTATCCTGTGAGCTATCGCACATTCTGAATCAGTTCATGTGCTAACTGCTCATAGCTCATGCTGCCAGTTGAAGTCCTGTCATAAAGATTAATGGGCTTGCCAAATGACGGTGCCTCAGAAAGCCGCACATTCCGAGGGATTATTGCCGAAAACACTTTATTTTTAAAAAATTGTTTTACATCAGAAACCACCTGCTGTGAAAGATTGGTGCGCGGGTCATACATGGTTAATAGCACTCCTTCAATCTCCAGCTTTGGATTGAGCGTATCCTGTACCATGGAAATAATTTTCAGAAGCTGGCTTAACCCCTCAAGTGCATAGTATTCACACTGCAGCGGAATAATAACCGAATCGGATGCAACCAGGCTGTTTAAAGTGAGTATTCCCAATGATGGTGGGCAGTCAATAAGTATAAAATCAAATGTGTCGCGTACCTTTTCCAGCGCCCTTTTCAATAAATACTCTTTATCCTCCACATCCATAAGTTCAACCTGAGCTCCGGCTAAATGCATATTTGATGGTACTATATAAAGATTTTCGATAGTTGTCCTGAAGATTGCTTCCTGCACGGAAATGGTTCCCAGCAATACCTCATACACTGTTGTTTCCATTTCCTCAACATTGACACCCAGGCCAAATCCTGCGTTTGCCTGTGGGTCAATATCTACAACCAGAACCTGTTTGCCCTTTTCTGCCAAAAATGCAGCTAAATTGACGGCGGTTGTGGTTTTGCCAACCCCTCCTTTCTGGTTGGAAATGGATATAATTTTACCCATTGTTAGCTCCCTTTGAAAAATATTCCCGTTTATACACGCTAATGCCTGTAGCAATCACTCTATACTGGTAATCAAAATAGCTATATACGTGCAATGAACATATACTGTTGTGCATATATGGTACCGTAAAAGGTATACATATGTATGAATTGTATACCTTCAATTGCAAGCTTTTTTTGTCGTATACTATCACCACCTGATGTTGCGGGGAAATATAATAACCTATCTATTGTTGTCTATGAATAAAATGTCCATCCCTGAACCAGTAGCGGCGTTTTCCAGTAAACTTTCGTGGATTTATTCTTTTCCATGTTAATCCAAAAAGCACAATGACAGCAATGGCGCCCATACAAAGGCGCACTACCGGCATATATGGCAGTATGCGTTTACCCTGTGCTATAACCAGTGCAAAAGGTTTATAGGCTGCCCTGTTACACTGATATACTTGCACTATAACATCCTGTGTTGCAGGATTATACAGCGATATTTCATTTACAGGTCCACTATCCCACGAACCCAAAAGTTTTTTGTTAGCAAAAATATCAATCTGCAGGGGGTAAGAAGCAGGAAGATATATAGTAACAGCACCCCGGGGCAATGTGCATGTATAACTTCTGACATATTCATCATTCTTGAATGTATCAACCACCGATAAAGCTATGCTCTGACCCCAGTACCACGCTTTCTGTAGCAGCTCATCAACCAGCATGCCATACGCTGTTCTGAAAATAAAATAGCGCATGTATAGAGAGTCCTCACTGGTATGGTATGCCGAATAATACACCACACCATTGCCATATTTTTTAAAGAATGCAACAGGTCCTTCTTCCTCACCACCAACAGTGGGGAAATACCCTCTGGCCAGTATGGATGCATTGGCTTTTTGCAGTGCTACCCATCCATTATAGTTAACATTAAGTTGCATGTCATCACGCATAACAAATGAGGCAAAATCATCATTTAAAAAGCTGTGGATACTGCCGCTGGTGCCATAATGCGGGAAATTATTGAAAAATGACAGGGAACACCCTAATGCTTTAACAAACCCATATGAATAACCTGCAGCATACAACCTGCCACCGCTTTTCACAAAATCCTGTAGCAGTACATTCAATCGCTTATAATCAATACCCTCGTAATCATCTTTTAATGTAACGCCCTGAATGCGCTGACCATGTGCCATTACCTGAATACTTGATTCAATAGGCTGTTCAACACCACAGGGTATGAATACAGCATCAAATCCTGACAGAGAACTTTCGCCCGCTACTGCTGATGCACGTTTTATAATATACGGAATATGATATATATCAAGCAGTGTGGTGAGGTTATCATGATACGATTTAAACACCAGAACACGTGGTACTGCCTCAGCGCGCACCGTAAAAAGAAGCATGACAAGAATGACTGAAAGCCTCATGAAAGACTCCGGATTTGCGATAATATTTTTGTACGTTCATCCAGCATACCATACAGCCTGTCATTGAGGCAAATATGTGCCACCTGCAGGCAATAGGCAACCATCTGAGGGAATACGCCATCACGCAATGTGGGATGTATTACCGGCTTGTGCAACAAAAGTTTTGAAAGCGGCCGCAATTTTGAAAAACCGGTTATAATACAATCTGAAAAGGGAACAGGCATTGCTTCCAGGTCATAAAGTGCTGATAAACCTATTGTATGCGCAGAAAACGGTGTGCGCATCACTACATCGTCTTTGCCCGGTGAGCCGCTTAAAACCCACCTGCGGTGACGGTTATACAGTGTAAATAATTCAATGCCAATATCATAACACATATCGCCAATCACGGTCATAAACCGTTCAATGGGATACAGGCTTTTTTTCTTTTTATTTATACCTTCTATCAATTCATCGCGGGTTACATGAAATGTGGGATTGTTTGATCTGAATGTATTAATTTCTGAAAGTATCTCAGAAAAACGTGCTGCTTCATGCGAAAAATAATTTTCAGTAAATATACAGCCTTCATAGTGATTTTTATTGTTTTCAAAATATATCGCTGTGCCATCAAGCAGTGCGCCATATTCATTGATAAAACCCAAAAGCATCCCTTCAAGTGCAATGAGTATATCTTTATTGTATACATCATCAAACACTTCATTTCGTTTATCTATCATTTTACGTTGATCATCAAATCCCTGAATGGCAACTTCCTTTCCTTCAGGAGCATAGGACAGAAACCTGTACAATTCATCGTACGGTTCAAGCTTTCTATGCAGTTCTTCCTTTGCTTTCTTTTTTATTGATTCAGGGTCTTTACCTGCTTTAACCAGTTCATCGTGATCAAAATTCCAGTCAGTATCAGAAACCTTTGGAGCAGTTATATCAAACAGCGTAATTATATCAGATAACACAACAGGTTTACCCAGAACCAGCGCCTCAACACAGGCAATACAAAATGCTTCAAATGACGGCAACGCCCCCTCTTTTTTAAGAAGGTTGATTAGTGAGCATTCACTGGTAAAAGAAGGATAGAGCAGACATCGCAGCGTGGTGATGAAATCATAGATATATTGTTCAATGGTCAAATTCTTTTTATTCATTGTTTCATTCTTTTGAAGATCCTGGCTCTGGCGCAATTTCTGGTCAATTAATTGAATCATCAATTCTTTGGTCTGAGCATCACACAGGGAAAGTTTTAGGATAGAATCCATATAGGGCCATAGTAACTGCTTAAATATCTCAGGCCGTGTCCATTTGAGTTCAATATACTGCTTATCAATCAGGCATGAGGATGCAAGTGCATTGTACAGAACAACACAATAATTAAAAATATTTGGATCAGATATTGACTGATCATCGACAATATCACAGAGCACAATGTACAGACGCTGACGGAAGGCATACTGCAGTTCAAATATTTTTTGGAAAAGCTTTATCAGGCGTTGTGACGGGATAAGACGCCGCAAAAATCCAATACCAAACTTATTGTTTGCATGGACCAGAAGCCTTTTTTTAAAAAGTTTAGTATGCCGGTACTTCTGGTACATATAGGATGTGTTCTTTGAGTTATATCCCTCAGGTGTTTTAAACTCTTCCCCTCTCACTTCAACTTTGCCCGGAGCCACCGGCTTTACAGGCTTATCGGGATAGTTTTTAACCAGATCTATGATGGCATTATATTTTTCTTCTTCAAGTATACGGTCATTGGCAAGAATTGCCCGAACAATATCCATTTTTGCGGCAGGGATATCCTTTGACAAAAGCAGGGCTTTGGCTTTGCGTTTAAGTGCTTTAATATCGGTTTGCATAGTCTTCTTGTTTTATGAACTATCGCTAATACTAAAATGCATGTGTTATTGTGTCAAGATTAATTACCTGTTTGGTTTTAGGGTGGGTATCTATGCTCGGTTTTAGGGTGGGTATCTATGCTCTGACCCCTATTTACTGACCCCTATTTACTATTTATACTTGATTATTTGTTTATGCAGTGGTATGATATAAAACCATGTTTCATGCAATTCAAACTATCTGGCATCCTGAATGGTATCACAACCCGGCTAAGGGGCCCTACTTTGAAGGCTGGTACTACAAGCTCGTTGATAGTGAAGGAAAGCACAGCTTTATTGTGATACCTGGCATATTCATAGAAAAAGACAAAACAAAATCTTATGCGTTCATACATATTTTCAAAAAAGGTCAATTGCCTCATTTTGTAACCTATCCTTTTAATGAGTTTAACGCAACCTATACACCTTTCTCCATAAGCATTGCAGAAAATCATTTCACACTAAATAGCATAACACTATCACTCAAGTCGGGTGACATTTCTGTTTCAGGACATTGCAGCTTTGAAAACCGCTACCCCTGGCCAGTAAAGCTTTTTTCACCCGGTTCTATGGGATGGTATGCATTTGTTTCCACCATGGAATGTAATCATGCTGTGTTAAGCATGGATCATTCAATCAGTGGTACTATCCGTTACAACGAAGAACGCATTGATTTTACCGGTGGGCGCGGTTATATGGAAAAAGACTGGGGCAAATCTTTTCCCGGTGCCTATATATGGTTTCAGACAAATCATTTTGCTCTGCCAGGGACAAGTATATTTGGCTCCATTGCTACAATACCATGGAAACGCTCACAGTTTACCGGCTTTCTTATTGCCTTCCTGCATAATAACAGGTTATATACATTCACCACATACAATAAGGCACAGTGTACATTGTCTGTCACAGATTCACTGGTAAACATCAGCTGTAGAAAAGGCAACCTTAACGCCACCATAACAATTCATAGATCGCATGGCATAGCCTTACCGGCACCATACAATGGATCCATGCAATCCAAGATATACGAAAGTTTAGATGCGCATGTTCACTGTGTACTGGAAGAAAATGACCATACTATTTTGAACGACACCGGTAGCCATGCATGATTTGAGATAGTTGGCAACATAGATAATCTTATTGCACATTTATAATCACAAAATATTTTGCAAAGGGTGACAAATTTATTATGAAAAGCTGGTTTTATGACGAATCTGAGCATTTGGGTGTCAATTACTCTTCAATAGAGCTCATACAGAAGTATGATGAAAATCACTGAAAAACTCAGAAATTTTCCACATGATACAGAAGAATTACTTAATGACCTGCACCGTATCACAAAAAGCATTTTTGCTGATATTGGATGTGGCACATGCGCCATTACCCTCAATCACTACGTCCCAACTGCTGCCCCACTGTAAAAAATGAGGGGTTTAAAAAAACCCCTCCCTCTTCTCTACCATATAAATCCTGCAGTTACACCAACTGCTGCCCCACTGTAAAAAATGAGGGGTTTAAAAAAACCCCTCCCTCTTC
>DYLU01000067.1:9715-14672 GCA_020721905.1 Leptospira biflexa
TCTACCATATAAATCCTGCAGTTACACCAACTGCTGCCCCACTTTTTAAATAATATATAATTGGCACATCGATCTTCACAGGTCCAAAATTAAAACCTATACCGGTCATGATCCGTGCCCGCGCCCATTCAGGCTTTTTTCCAAGGGTACTCCCATCAACAGACAAATTTCCTGGCGTTACCTGGTAATTGCTGGGTAGTATTGGTGAACTATCAACTGCAATATCCTCAACAGTAGCATCGGCTGCGGCTTTTAGCACCAGATTGCTATTGCCGGTAACAAGGTCAATACCTGCTCCAAGATTAAGGTTCAATAGCCATAAAAGCTGTACTGCAGTGTTTATTTCAAAAGGCATACTGAGTGTATACATATCAAGTGTAATATCAAATGACGGGTCAACAACAACATTCCCTGTTACGTTACTACCCCCTTCATTACGACTAAAATCCTTATAAATCTTATCAAGTGCAACCCTATACGCTACATCGGTTGTCTGATATACAAGGCCTGTGCCTACTGTAAGCCCGCGCCATTTTAAAAGTCCAATACCTCTTTCATCAAACAGGCTGTAGGTTACCCCTGCTCCAACAACAAATGTATTGAAGCTGAAATCGTCGTTGTCATATACCCAGGCACTGTCAAATTTACCAAATTTTACATTCACATACAACCCCGGCACAAACATCCCCGCATTGACACCAATATTAAAAAGGGCAACACTGCCTGCAACCCCAGCATATAAATCCCCGTTATCCTTAATATCATCCACTATTTTACCGCCTGTATAGTAGTCAATATTTGTGGTTGGCGCCTGCACACCTACCATAACACCGGTTGTTATTGCAAAAAGTGAATAATTGGGATACCCCTGATGGGTTGCTGCGCTGGTTGAATATGTATTGGCATTTGCAAAACCAATAGCTAACTCTTCCTGATCTTCATATTTTGCTAATTGATTTTTTGCATCACTCAACGCTGAATTAAATTCAGAACTTACATCTATAGTATACCAATTTGTATTTATATACACTCTTAGTTGTGGTGCGGTACCGGTGATCGTTGCAGCATACCCTGCTGAATACATAACAATGCTACATAGTATAACAGAAAGTATTTGTTTGAGCTTCATACATAACTCCTTTTTTTAATATACTATTGTTATATTAATGTATTAAATAATACATTAGAATTCTATAATGGGGCAATAATTTTTCATGATTTTTTCATTAAGCAAAAATAGTATGTAGCTATATTTGTTTTTGCATGCAATGACTTCTTTACCGGTAACTATCGCCCATTATGTATTTGTTTTTCATATTTCATTATATTCATTTTTATTAAAAAATAAAAGACCACAAGCCCTAAAAATAATGAACACACGATTGCAGCAGGGATACCATAACCGCTTACATGAAACATTGCAGGAACCTTTGTGGGAACAAAGATATACAAAACAGCAAACACAAATAAAATCCCAACAAATTTCCATTTTGTTTTTTCGTGAAAGGGGCTCATGACAATTTTAAACAACAACACTATCCACATAAAAAGTGAGCCAATCATTGCTACAATAAATAACATTGACGCATCAATCATAGTACTATCCTTTAGTGTATGGTATTTTGAAGCTATTTTATAATTTCATCCCGGCAGTGCATAAAATTTGCCTGTTTAACTTCATGCATGATTAATAGAGATTGTTCAAGATATTTTTATAATAAATCATGGTGATTTTTAGATATACATTAGTACATTATATTTTTACGATATGTATTTACCCTTTTAGTGTCAATTAAAATAGTATCATTTATTTGAATACACAAATCGGATGATAAAAATACATGCAACACAAAATTTTTAATAAATCTATTTGATCATAATCATCTGTTATAGTACTATATTCACATCTATTAAGGTGTTCAAGTTAATCACGAGACAATGCAAAAGTTTTACTGTACATAGTGTTTAATAAAACAATTGCATCACAGGATTTAATACATGAGACTAAACAAAAATATGATTATAATATTTTTTTAATTCATAAGGGGAAGCATGATGCTTGATGATCATATACAGTCATTGTTTCAGTCAATAAATGATGGAGTGTATATACTTGACTTTGACAGAAAAATCCTCTTCTGGAATAAAGCCGCTGAATCTATCACAGGCTTTACTTCTGATGAAGTTATAGGTAAATCCTGCAGCGATAATATATTGCGCCACATTGATATGGATGGCAATTCTTTATGCCTTTCTTCTTGTCCCATGCTGCTGGCTATTAACAACAAGCAAATTGTTGAAAGTGATGTGTATCTTCACCACAAAGATGGTTACAGGCTTATGGTTCATATTAAAGGTATTCCCTGGTATAGCCATGGTGTGCAGGTTGGTGCAATTGAAATATTTTATCCTGTATTATTCCAGCAGCAGAAGATAAAACAAGATCTGGTTAAGTTAGCACTTATAGATCCTTTAACAGGTGTATTAAACCGACGCGGCTTTGAAAGCCTTTATTACCCACGCTATCTTGAAATGAAGATGACAAAACCATATACCGGGATTCTCTTCTTTGATATTGATAACTTTAAAAAGCTTAATGATACTTACGGCCATGAGTGTGGTGATATGGTCTTGAAAACCATTTCACAAACATTCACCAATAATCTGCGAACGTATGATATTATTGCCCGCTGGGGTGGTGAAGAATTTTTAATTATTCTTTTTGTTGATAATCCTTTAATGATACCTTCCCTGGCAAGCAAGTTATGTAAACTCATTGCCAGTGCGTTTATTGACTTTAAAGGGAATGTCATCACATTTACGGCGTCATGCGGTGCTACACTGTTAAAAGAAAATGAAAAAATAACCGATGCAAGAAACCGTGCCGATTCTTTGATGTACAGGGCAAAGAAAAACGGAAAAAATAGGGTTTGTCACGATATCACCTAACAACGGGTATTTCATTCCAGTGTGTGGTATAGCGCGGTGAAAGATATTTCCTGCGCATGGACCATGGTTGCACCACACCTTCTGAAGCAAAATACACAGTACCACGGCCATGCTGACGGTTAACGCTGTCAAGTGCCTGCATAAGCCGGTAGCGCTTTTCATAATTGTCCATATGCATAAAAAGCGTGGGCGATAGTTCCTGATACGGGATGATGTCAGTGAGCATAATACCCACTTTCTTATAACGATATCCCTGCCGGTAAATGCTACACAATGCTGTGTGTGCTGCTGCAATGATATCCGGTGTGTACGCTGAGTGCATATCAAGGACAACCGTTGCACTGCATGAATACTGCGGTTCGTTTTTAAACGGGTTGGTTGATACAAATACGGTAACTGCACCGGCAGCACAATGCTGCGTTCGCAGTTTGCCTGCAGCAATGGCACTGTAGTGTGCCGCGGCCTGGTCAAGTTCATGCAGGCTTTCCACCTGCCTTCCAAACGAGCGTGAGCTTACAATGGTTTTTTTGGGCGGCGGTGCATCCTCCCAGCCAATGCAGGGAATACCGCGTAATTCATACACAGTGCGCAAGCCCACCACGGTCATCTTCTTTTTTATGAAGCTGTCATCGGCGTTGATAAGCTGCCACACATTGTATATCCCATGGCTTTGTAACATACGCTCATAGCGCCTCCCTATGCCCCATACTTCAGCAATGTCTATGGCTTCAAGCAACGATTGACAGTAACTATCGCCTGATAAAACAAACACGCCACTGTCCGTGCGCTTTTTGGCAATGTGGTTTGCCAGTTTTGCCAGCGTTTTGGTGGCACCCATACCCACCGATACCGGAATACCCGTCCACTGCATAACCTTTTGCCTGACGGAAAGCGCATAGTGTTGAGCTTCCGCATGCGGCACATCGTGCAACAAAAAAGCCTCATCAATAGAATACACCTCAACGTATGGTGCACAGGTTGCAAGCGTATCCATGACACGGCGAGACATATCCCCATATAATGCATAATTTGACGAAAACACCGCAACATTGTGCTTTTGGATGATATTGGTACACCGATGAAATGGCGCCCCCATTTCTATGCCAAGCGCCTTTGCCAGCGGACAGCGCGCTATGACATTGCCATCATTATTTGACAGCACCACTACCGGGCGCTTTGCAAGCGAGGGGTTGCATACCTTTTCGCACGAAGCGTAGAAGTTATTGCAGTCAACCAGCGCATACCACATGGTTATACCACCGTACGGATGATATGGACCACCACTCCCCACACCGTGCAGTCAACATCCAGGGTCAGAGCAATAGGCTGATACGCTTCGTTGTCTGGAACAAGCATGGTGCTGCCGTTTTGCTCAACAAGGCGCTTGACGGTAAGCTCACCGTTTACCGCTGCAATGACAATGCTGCCGGAATAGGGGGTCAGAGCCTTATCAACCACAAGAATGTCGCCATGGCAAATAAGCGGTACCATAGAGTCCCCCGATACCCGTACAAAGAATGTGGCAGCCGGATGATGTATAAGATACTCGTTTAAATCCAAAGTTTTTTCAATATAATCATCAGCAGGAGAAGGAAAGCCTGCTTTGACTGCTGCAAGGTATAAAGGACCCTGCACCGGCAAAAGCCTGCCATGCAACAATTGTACAGAACATTGTATTTTTTTCCTGATACGCATTGTACAATCCTTAGTAAACCCTTGAAGTACCGTGATATGATTACCTTCTTCTTACTAAGATATACTATACATTTATTTAGTCAACTAAAGTTTTGTAATTTTAATAAAAAATGTGATTTTCATCCAAACATAAAAAGCATAGCCCGTTGTGGCACTGTTATGCTGCACTATAATTTTTTTCGTTGAAAATTGTTTCGTAATATACTTATGTGGCGTGACATCTGTAATATAGGGTTTAAAAATACAAGTGAACCTTTCATACACAAAACATCTTTGGGAGGATAAACATGAATATTGAAACCACCACCTGCAT
>DYLU01000068.1 GCA_020721905.1 Leptospira biflexa
CCCAATTTCCGCAATGGGATAAAAAGGGAACATTTGATCTGGAAGAATGGATATTGATTCAGCACAACATTGAAGATGTTAAACGTGTCATGTGGGACTATGTTGGTATTGTCCGTTCCAACCGCAGGTTGGATCGTGCTGCCCGTCGTATTGCACTTCTTGAGGAAGAGATACAGGATTATTACCTGAGAAGTACATTAACCGCACGTCTTGTTGAATTACGAAATTTAGTGACCACCGCAAAACTCGTGGTACACAGTGCCATGCTCCGTAAAGAAAGCAGGGGTCTTCACTACAATACCAACTATCCGCATAAAGATGAATCACTAAATGGAAGTTTTATCATATCATCACAACAGCAACCTATGTTTATGAAAATATCAGAAATCTCATTTTCGTAAGATTTACTTATGCTCACTCATCATGCCACAATCCTGAATTTAAAAATTGTTTAAATAGCCTTGCTTGTGAATAGTTGTAACAATAATTAGTATACAACACATTAATTTCAGTGCATTATTTTGAAAAATATTGTGCGGGAGGTACTCATATGGCAAAGCGATTAATACTTCATGGGGTTGTTCAAGGAGTATTTTGCCGTTACTATTGCAGTGAAAATGCAAAACGACTTGAAGTTCATGGAAGTGCCAGCAATCTGGCTGATGGCACTGTTGAAGTTCTTTTAGATACTGATGACGAAAGTAAGATTGAATCATTCATTCAGGCATTAAAAAGCAATCCTTATGGCATCCGCTTTTATGGTTCAATTACCAGCATAGATATTTATAATTATAACGGAACAATCAGAGGTGACTATCGCTTTTAATTATCTTTAATTTTTTTTGGGCGCGGCACCTTCATATTCCGGGTATAGACTGTTTCAAAATGATCTGAAATTTGAGCAAAGTTCATTTCAAGGATTGTATAAAGCGGCATATTCTTAATTCTATTATAATAGTGCAACAGCTCATCTTTAAACTGGCTGTTAAAATGTTCTTTTGAATAGCCATGTGAAAATTTATACCTGCCCATTCTTCGTACATCACCATTGAACCGGGGACTGATGTGATACAGTTCATGAAATGCTACATTGAGTTTTTCATAGGCCGGGAGGTCAAAATACCGTGGTATATAAAAATACACAATATATAAAATCTCATACCCGTTATTCATAATCTTTGGGAATGCATACCAGTGATTCTTAAACTTTTTTACCGGCACTCCATTTTCAAACCGCATGGGTACAACCTTAGCAAATATTCCGCCACCGGTAACCTTTTTATTATAGGCACTGCATACAAGAACACGATTCATGTCTATATGGGAGAACAATGGTGTTGCTGTGATTATATCATAAAGAAGAAACGTCATGAAATCTGAAAGGTTTATTATATTGCCCGCCATGATTACTGTTTGGAAGCCAGTTCAATTAATTCTTTTGCATGTTTTACACTGAGATCCGTTACTACCTCGCCTGCTAACATGCGTGCCACTTCGTTTACTTTTTCATCTGGTGATAGCTTTTCAACGAGCGTGGTTGTTCGTGCATTTACCGATTTTTTTTGTACCATGTAATGATGATCTGACATTGCTGCAATTTGAGGAAGATGCGTAATAACAAGCACCTGTCGTTGCCTGGCAAGTGTTTTTAACTTTTTACCAACAACTTCTGCTGTTTTGCCCCCAATCCCTGCATCTACTTCATCAAATACAAGAGAATCAACAATATCTGCATCAAGGATACATTTTTTTAAAGCAAGCATAATCCGCGACATCTCACCACCGCTTGCCACTTTTCGCAACTGCCGCAATTCTTCGCCTTCGTTTGCTGAAAGCAAAAACTCCACTCTGTCAAGGCCATGAGGATAGAGTATGTATCGCTTATTATTTGCTTCTATTTCCCCATCAGGGCTTATCTCTCGCTTAATGGAAACCCTGAACACTGTTCCCTGCATCCCCAGGTCGGCTAATTCCCGGGTAACCATTTGCTCTAATTTTTTTGCCGCTTCCAGCCTTTTTTCTGAAAGCTGCAATGCTAACTCACGTGCCTGTTTTAAGGTTACATCATATTCCTGCTGCAGCTTATCCAGCGCTTCATCGGTTGAAGTGATTGTGGATAGCTCACCTTTTGCCTTTTCTGCATAGGCAAGAATATCCTGAATAGTGTCGCCATATTTTTTCTTTAAGCTTGATATAAGGGCAAGCCGTTCTTCAACCTGATTGATGCGTTCAGGAGAAAAATCTATTGAACGCGCATAATCACGCAACGTAGCATAAGAATCCTCAAGTGAATAGTATGCTTCCCGGACTGTTTCCAGCACCCCTGACAGATTTGGGTCATAATTAGCCATATGTCCCAAACTCATTTCCATCTTCTTCAAGCTCTGGACAACACCACGGTCACCCTGCATTAGTTCCTGGACAGTATTCAACTCATTAAATAGTTTCTCTGCATTGCTCAAGAGGTTTGATTCATTCTTCAATGCTTCTTCTTCATTTGGCTGCAGGTTTGCCTGTTCAATTTCACCAATAGCATGAGTCAGATAATCAATGCGCCGTGCCTTTTCCCTTTCATCTATCTGTAAAGATTCTATTTTTTCTTTTATTTCCTGCAATTGTTTATGAAGCTGTGACATATTTTGCACCAGTGGCTGCAATATGCCAAAATTATCTAATAGCTCCCGGTGCTTTGCAACCTGCACAATATTCTGATGTTCATTTTGTCCGTGTATATCAACTAAATAGTCAGCAATCTCTTTTAGTTTAGATAGTGTAATCTGGACGGAATTAGCAAAACATCTTCCCTTGCCATTGGAATATATTTCACGACGAAGGATTAGTGTATCATCATTGTTATCTATGCCCGATAGCTCCAGGATTTGTTTTACCTGAGTAAGAGTGCTTATATCAAATACACCTTCAAGCACTGCCCTATCGTAGCCGCTTCGTATCATATCGGTTGACATTTTCTCGCCCAAAATGCCCGACAGAGCATCAATCAGAATAGATTTGCCGGCACCAGTCTCGCCGGTAAGAATATTCAAACCCTTCCCAAATGTTAGCGATAGCTCATCAATCAGGATAAAATTTTTAATCCTTAATTCTAAAAGCATAATTGTTACTCTGTCCGATTATTTGCTCCCCACCCTAATTTCTGGCGCAACACTTCAAAATAACGCCTGGATGGGTGATTAATAATATGTACTACGTATGATGACCGTGAAAAATGCACACTATCGGTTTCCTGCAAAGCAATAGCCTCCTGGCCGTCAACTGTCAATAATAAATTCTCTATAGTAGTAACAACCCTTGCCGATAACACCATAGAATCGGGAACCACCATTGGCCGTATGGCTAATGTGTGTGGGCATATTGGGTTCACTATGAATACCGATTCATCTTCAGGAAGAACAATAGGACCGCCTGCTGAAAGCGAGTAAGCTGTTGAACCAGTAGCTGTTGCAATGATAAGTCCATCGCCGGCATAGCAGGTAACAAATTCACCATTGAGTTCAAGGCGAATTCTAATTGGCCTTGAAAATGATCCTTTGGTAATAACAGCATCATTCAAATAATCTACTGCCGTGTACTGTTCACCATCACGAATAATATTGGCCCTCAGCATCTTCCTTTTTGAAAAAGTATAATTGCCTTTTAAAATCTCATCAAAGTAATCCAGAGCTTCTTGAGGCAAAAATTCATTTAAAAATCCTAATCTGCCCCGGTTAATGCCCAGAATAGGAACGTTAGATGCTGCAAATATCCGTGCGGTACGGATAAATGTTCCATCCCCGCCAATAGCAATGGCAATATCAACATTGGTATATGTATCATTTTTTGCAATGAAAGATGGAAAATCTTTTTGTATAATGGGATAGTTGGGCAGTAGCACCTGCACTCCTCGTGCATGTGCTTTTTTAATTAATGCACTTATAATTTTAAGCGACCCTTCATCATCAGGGTGCAGGTTTATTGCTATTTTTTGCATTGTTTTCCTGTAATGATGATAAAATACACATTAAAAAACTATATACCATATAAGTATTAAATGAGTTTTATATAGACAACCTCAATGTTTATTCTTTATTAAAAAATTAGCATTCAGGAATTGATTTTCACTGTACTATATGAATTGTCAGAATTATGTCAATTAAAATATGGCATGCATTTTCAGTAATAATGCACGTTCAAGTTTGAAGTGCAACGTTTAAGTACTCTTGTAGCATAACGTAATTAAATGTATAATCCGCGCCGTCTTCATGAGCTTTTTTTAATAAAGCATTTTTTAACTAAAAAATCAAGTTTTCCACCTTTTATAATACTTATTGACATATCATATTCTTTGTATTATTTTACTATTTGATATAGTATTAACTTTTCAATAAAAGACATTTAAATGTTGCCGGGATGTCTTTACCTTTTTCATTACGGTATAATGGTATGTATCACTTTAAGCCCAAGAGAGGTTATAGTTTAAGAAAATAACATTTTATTTTAAAAGGAGGAATGAGTATGGCTTTACGAAAGATGAAAGAAGAAGAAGCAGTAAAAGACATCAAAATGCCAAAACGAAAACCAATCAAAAAAAGCACACCCAGCCAAATTGTTCACAATGAACAGTTTCATGATGCTATAAGGCTACAGGCATATTATAACTATCTCTACAGAATAACGCACAATACACACGGTGACCAGTTAAGCGATTGGCTTGAAGCCGAAAAGCATATCCTTGATAGCAGAAAAAGAAAAAAAGCATCTGCACAATAAAACAATACTGTTTTCATTGATATGACTGACAGGCTAAGTTTTCTATATCAAAAAAACAATTTCACGCATTAAGCTTTAGTGCTATAACTATTGTTAAAGTTATCTTTTATAAATACATGCAAAAAACACTTCGATTTATTATATGTATTACAATAGCATCGAATACACGCGATTATGATTTTGCTACTATTAATAGAATATATACAATTTTTTTAATTGCATTAGATACTGCATTTTGGAACATTGTACTAAGTCTTATGCATAGTATGATTATGCTGCCTATGGGAAGGGCCGCATGTATTATGTTTTATTTAAATTATTTCGATAGTAGAATATAATGGACACAAAAGAAATATTAAAAACTGTGCAATTGTTCTCATCGCTTACTGATAGCGAATTAAATATTATTCAGAACTACTGCAGATTCAAAGAACTCCAGCCAAAAGAAAAACTTTTTGATTTTGATGAAGATTTTAAGCTCCTGTGCATTGTAACAGCCGGCAGTATCGCAATTTATTCCAATGGATCTTCAAACCGACTCATAGCACGATATCTTCCCAATGAAAGTTTTGGCGAGCTTAATCTCTGTGGCATTACACTTGGCAATGCGCAGGCCGTTGCTCTGGAACAATCCGGTATACTGCTTTTCCCAACAATATCATTTGAGGATTTTATTACACAGCATGCCAGTATTGGTGCAAAAGTCATTTATCAGTTACTATCGAACATATCATTCAGAATACGCGAAACAAATAAACTCATTTCACAAAACTATGGTTGGGTTAGCGAACTTAAAAAAGCAATATACACTGACAGGCTTACAGGCCTTTATAACAGGCAATATTGTGAAGAGCTTTTAAAAGAAAACAAAAGATACGCAATTGCGGTTATCAAACCAGACAAATTCAAAGCCATCAACGATACCTGCGGACATAAAGCCGGCGATGCCACCCTTATTGCTCTGGCGCAGACAATCCGCAAGGCTGCCCCCGATGCCATTCACATCCGTTACAGGGGCGATGAATTTATTATTGCCACTCCTCCTGAGATGGATATTCAGTCACTGGCACAAACAGTACAAAAAGCCATTCACACAATTAATATGGCATTAATTACCGGCAGGCAGATTACATCAATAACGGCAAGTATTGGCACAGGAAGTGGTATGTTTGACCAGAAGCTTATAGACAGTGTATATGAGCGCATGTGGTCAGTATACCATAAAGGTGGAAATTCAATAGCAGTGGAAGGTGATATGTGAACGGGCTTAGTGAATTGCTTTCAAAAGTTACTATATTCAAAAAGCTAACACAGGATGAGATTTTGCAACTGGTTCCGTTTCTTTCGCAAAAAGATTATGCCAAAGACAGTGTCATCTTTGATGAAGGAACGTATGGCAGTGAGCTTTTCATTGTTGCCAGCGGCGAAGTTGCTGCATTTATTCAAATGCCCGACAACACCCTTCGCGAAGTTGCCCATTTTACCGCAGGTGATTTCTTTGGCGATATGGCAATATTTGAAAATGATGTGCGCTCCGCAACCTGTATTGCACAAACGAATTGCACTCTATTGTCATTGACAGCTTCCAGCTTTTTTACAATCATAAGTAGCCATCCATCTGCCGCTATAAAAATCATGTATGATATGCTCACCGTCATTTCCCAGCGCCTCATGAAAACAGGCTCATTTTTAACCGAGATGATTCAGTGGGGCGAAGCAGCACGCAAGCGTTCAATTATTGATGAATTCACAGGTGTATATAACCGCAGTTATTTTGAAGACACCATTACATTAAAGATGACCCAGGAAAAGCCATTTTGCCTTATCATGGTGGACCTTGACTATTTCAGAAAAATAAATGAAGAGTACAGCCATGAAGTTGGCGACAGGGCAATACTTGCTATAGTTGACGTACTGAAAAATACATTCAGGGAAACTGATGCTCTATGCCGTTATGGTGGTGACGAGTTTGCGGTACTTTTTGATGGCAATGATGTGGCGCACGCATACAAACTTGCAGAGAAAGCACGGGAAAGCGTTAACGAAATTGATTGCCGCAAGCTGGGCATGGACAATTTTAAACTGTCCCTGAGTATGGGAATTGCTGCATTCCCCACATTTGACAGAGATACTGTACGTGCAAAGGCAGATGAAGCATTATATAGTGCAAAAGAACGTGGGCGCAATTGTGTTGTGACAGCACAGTAATATGTTATTTTTTCCTATACGCTTCAAATAAATATTTGGCTCCACGTAAGTTATAAAAACCAATAATTTTTTTGCCGTTATCCTTATAGGTACCAGCATAATACTGGGTGAAATATTCACGGGCGCCCGTCTTTATCCTTTCCTGTTCACTTACTACTGATCGCGTAAACATAAGGGTATTATTTTTTATATTCACGCCTTTTAATGGTTCCCATACACCATTAGCCCAGTTTGGGAAACGCACCAAACCATACAGCACTCCGTCCTTTACCTGAAGGACCAGTATACCATCATGCCCCGAAGCATTAATGTGGTATACACCCAGATACTGCGGCGGAACATACACACTTTCAAACGGATTAAAATATATGGTGGCGATAGTTCCTGTTCTAATTATTTTAAATGCGTGAGGCAGTTTATCAAGATCTTTGTTTTGTGTGGAACTATCGCTTAAAAAACCAATTGCTGCGTTCCCAAACACTGCAAGCCTGCCTGCATGATAGTATTGTTTTGTAACATCCTGGATTACAACATTCTGTGTAAATGACAATCCATATATCAGCAATAGTATTATTGCAGCAGCAATACCGCCAATAAAAACGGCACTATATAGTACTATTTTTTCCACAGTGAATCCCTCCAGATACTGAATTTTCCTTCATGAGAAGAATGTAGACAAGGCATACAACAGCTTCAGGACAAATAGACCATAACAAATTACAGAACGGTAGCTTTTTAACTTTTAATTACTTTGACAAGTATTCTACTGATTTCATCTTTCAGTTTAAATCCAATTTCTTCAACAGATATTGTTTCCAGGCTACTGACAAAGCATACAGTTGCCATACTTTGTGACAACATGAGATTCAGGTAGCCATCGTCAGCACCTTTCCTGAAATCAGTGCGTACGCCTATTACTGGAATACCCTTTGCATACGCATATCCCACTTCAAAACAAGTGCCCGAATCAGCATCAGCACCATCCACCACTGCAACAACACACCATGCATTATCAAGTCCTGTTATACAGCGGTGGAATATATCATTAGCTTGAGAAATTCCCTGGCATTCTTTTTGCGGTAGATATACAGCATAACCCGCCTGCTCAATATATTGTGCTAATAATTCATTAAACTGCCTTTCTGCAGCAGTGAATAGCGGCCCTGCAAAATAAATCCATTTATCCTTTATATCCATGCTATACCTTACTTGAAAAATTTATTACCATACATATCTAAATATACAAATTCAGTTAATTCTTTACGTGGTGGTCCCTGTTTGCCACTTACCTCGGGCTTGCCAATAGGGATTGTTACAACAACCGTTAAATCAGGTGGAACATGAAGAATTTCATTACACTTTTCATGATCAAGTAATCCAACAACCACGGTGCCAAGCCCAAGCTCATGTGCTTTGAGGCACAGATTCTGAACAGCCATGCCAACATCAAACATATACCAGTTGTGCAGAGCAGTCACCTCTTTCCCTTCCTTGCAACCCGAAATATTTTTGCGGGCGCAAGCTACCAGCAGCGCAGTTGAGGCCAGTGAACATTTTCGGGCAGGATTATTGGGCGAGTAGGTTTCGGTAATTTTTTCAATTAATATTTTATCCCTCACTACAATGAATTCCCATGGCTGTACATTAGCCCATGAAGGAGCCATGCGGGCAGCCTCCAGAATCTTGATGATCTCATCATCAGTTACATAGTAATCGGTAAACCGGCGAATAGTTCTTCGTTCAACAATTGCCTGTTGTAATTCCATACCTACCTCTTTGCAGATATTATTATAATGGCTTGTATGGCAAAACTACAGAAAAAAATAATAATGTAAAGCATTTTATTCTTTAAAAAAGTTCAACCGCCTGAGCACTATACAGAAGGCGGTATTAAAAATGTCATTGACAATCTTACATTATGCATCACTTTTCCCTATTGATGGAACCCATGAAATCATATATTGAAAAATATTTTAACATTCAAAAAAATAACACAACCATAAGCACCGAAATCCGTGCTGGCATTGCCACATTTTTAACCATGGCATACATCATTGTCGTCAATCCGCTTATTTTGAAAGATGCAGGGATGCCATTTCATGCTGTGCTCTTTGCAACAGTTATGGTGTCATGCATTAGTTCAATACTCATGGGATTGGTGGCAAACCTCCCCTTTGCACTGGCACCAGGAATGGGAATAAACGCATTTTTTACCTATACGCTGGTTGGAAGCGGGACATCATGGCAGATTGCTTTAGGTGCCGTATGCATATCCGGAATTATCTTTATGCTGCTTTCATCATGGGGTATTCGCGAAAAGATTGTAGCAAGCATTCCTCAACACCTGCGCTACGCTGTTGCAGCAGGTATTGGTTTTTTTTTAGGATTTATTGGGCTTAAAAATGCCGGTGTAATTGTTTCACACCCTGCAACACTTGTTACTTTTGGTGGGATGGGAATACAGCAATTCCTTTTTGCCTGTGGGCTTATTATAACCAGTGTACTGATATACCGAAAAATAAAAGGAGCACTTATCATAGGCATTATTGCAACAGCGGTACTGGTTTGGGGTACAAGCCACATCCGGACGCTTATGGGCCTTAATCCATTTGCAGCCCTACCATCTGAATACACTGCATATCCTGATACTTCGCTTTTTTTGAACTTCAATATTCGAGATGCTTTATCGGTAAGTCTTATTATGCCAATCTTCACGCTTCTTTTTACTGACATGTTTGACAGCATTTCCACCTTTGTAGGTGTTGCCGAAGTTGGCGGGTTTATTGACCACAAAACAGGCCTGCCGCACAATGTTGGCAAAGCATTGTTTGTTGATGGATTTGCAACATTTATTTCAGGTATTTTTGGAACTTCCAGTGCAACCACATATATTGAAAGTGCTGCGGGAGTAGAAGAAGGAGGTAAAACGGGATTAACCGCGGTTGTTGCGGGCTTATTGTTTTTACCGTTTATGTGGTTAAGCCCTCTGCTTTCATTCATACCATCTGTCGCAACAGCGCCAGTGCTGGTTCTAATAGGACTTTTCATGATGCAGCCTCTGTCCCATATCCACTGGAAAGATGTATCGCAAAGCCTTCCTTCATTTGTTACCTGCCTTATGATTCCTCTAACCTATAGTATCACGCAGGGAATTGTGTGGGGATTTTTAAGCTATACATTTATTTGTCTTGCAACAGGAAGATACAAGGAACTATCGCCCACGCTCATTATCATTGATGTTTTTGCAGTTATTGCATTAATAGTTTAGGGCGATAGTTACTGTGCAGTGCATCATTGCTGTATAAAAAAATTAATACAATGCCTTGCAACGACATCTCTTTCAAAATCAACAGTGATAGCGTGATCACTTTTTTCAAGCCGGACTATTTTTTTGTTCTTTGACCCTAAACGATTGTAGATATATTCAGCCGAGTGGGCGGGGATAACGGCATCCCTTTTGCTCTGGATGATGAGCGTTTGAGAATAAACAGAAGGGAGTGCCCTCATTGCTTTTTTAATAGTTTTAAAAAGCTGCCAAGATTGCCTGACCGGGATACCATCATCATAGCATATATGTTCTTTGCGTGCAACCTCATCACACACACCTTTGGTTTTGTTGGGAACCCACAGTATTTTTGTAAAAAGTCCTGCAACTGGCGCTGCATAAACAGTCTTCTCTTTTAGAGTACAGGGAACCGACATGAGAGCAATTTTTTGAATGGCAAACTCACGCGCTAAAAGTATTGCGAATATACCACCCATTGAAAGTCCGGCAATATATACGTGAGTACAATGTGCTTTCAGTTCAAACAATGACTCGCGTGCGGCAGTAAACCAAGCATCCACGCTTGAATTGGCCATTTCAATAAGGCTTGTCCCATGTCCTGGATACCGGGGCACATACACAGTTGCACCGGATTCGTTAAGTTTTTCAGCTAAATATCTCATCTCGGCAGGCGTACCGGTAAATCCATGCAGAAGCAGAATACCCATATTACTGGTTTCATTCTTTAAAAAGGTCGCAGCGGCTTTCAGAGGTATTTGTGGTATGTCTTTCTTTGAATTCATAGAAGAACCTGAATTTTAGTATTGCTCAACTGACAAGTTTTTGTTCTATTTTGACCAGTCGGTCATCAAGTTCTTTGATATGATGTACAATAAAGGTTTTCTCTTCATGCAATTCTTTTAACGCCTTAATCACTGCATCGTTTAGACGGGTAATATAATCAAAATCATAAAAACGTAATTTGCTCTTTATTTCACGCAATTCCTGCTCAACTTCAAAAAGGGAAATACGGACACCCTCCCGTATGTTTTCAAGAGTGGAACTTATTCGTGTTTCAAAATTAAAATAATCTTCTTTTGTAGCAAATGTTCGTAAATCTTCTTTTGTAGCAAATGCTTTTGCTTCCCCTTTTGTCATCATCTCTTGTTTAATAGAGTTAATTTCTTTCTTCAATAACTCTATTTCTTTTTTTACAGGTTCTAATTCTTCCTTTAGAGCTTCTTTCATAATTTGTTTAAAAAATTTTTCATCCATACAATACTCCTTTTTTTATTTTTTAAAACGCTATGCTTCCAATTTTAATAGTCTTATACAATTATCTGTATCCTTTATAACTGTTATATAAACATTATCATCAATTATTGAATTGACATCGCCGGGAAGAAAAATGCATCTCCATAAAATATCCATTTATAATATTTCTATTTAATATTATTATAGATTAAAAAAACAGAAAAAGAAAATATTACATTTATGGTGTTACAATTTTTCAAAAAAGGGATAACTGACTTCCAAACTACTTCATGGTATAGCAATATCAATACAATAAATCATTTGTCAAATCTTTTTTTCTAATAACCACAATCGCCACACTTTGTTTACGTTTTCATTGTAGATATATTAATAATATACACTAACCCCCGTTACATTTAACCAATGATAGTGCTAAAACAACCCAATACCCACAAATATTGCAAATAAAAACATTGCCAATAATAAAAAAATTTTTTATGCATATAATTTTATAGATATACTATGATTGTAGTTAAAATCATCTTCACATACATACAGTAACTGCTTATGACCCTGAAAACCTATAGTATTGCTTTTATCATTGTTTTCATATCAGCATTTGTTCAGGCTATAACCAGCTTTGGTTCAGCCCTTGTATCTATGTCCATATTACCATTCATCCTACCAATGCACTTTGTTACACCGCTTGTTGCCCTTAACGGAACATGTATTACTGCATTAAACTTTATTCGCCATCACCAGCACTTTGATCCTGTGAAGATTATGCCGCTCATTATTGGTGCGCTATTTGGTATACCCATTGGAATTTTTTTACTTGTCCATATGCCCGAAAGTATTATTAAAAAAAGTCTGGCTACTGTTATCATTGTATATGCACTTTATTCACTTTCCAATTCAAATGCAAAAATACATACTAATCAAAAAGCTGGATATATTTTTGGATTTATTGCCGGTTGTTTAGGTGGCGCATTTAACACTGATGGACCTCCTGTTGTAGTATATACAACAACGCAACATTGGTCAAAAGATCAAATAAACATTTCACTATCATCATATTTTCTGATGTCGGGATCAATGCTTATTATTATGCACACAGTAGGAGGATTACTCACAAAAGAAGTTGCTTACTCTTTCATTACACTATTGCCTGCTATAGTGCTGGGATTCTTCATGGGAAGTATTGTGTATACTAAAATTGATCAATTGATGTTTAAAAAAATTATTTTATTTCTTCTTATAACAATAGCACTATTACTGATCATCAAATAAACGCACAATTCAATGTAGCAGTATGGGAATTGATTCATATTTTATTGAAACCATGCTTAAAGAATATACCTCATTAAACATTCGGTATCATCATTTTCAGTCTTTCAACAGTATCATATATTATATAAAAAAATATACCATCTTTGAGTACTTCTGATAATTACATGCATTAGATTATTATAAGGACATAGTTTGAGTGTAAAAAAATAAACTTATGGTGTTCTTTGGTGTGGCAAGTGCGTTTTGTGTATTCAGATGCCTGCTTTTTCTACTATATCCGGGGGTGGTCCCCAGTATACGGTTATGTAAAATATATTACACTTGCTCCCCGCCCCAAATGTATATCCGCTATACCGAT
>DYLU01000069.1 GCA_020721905.1 Leptospira biflexa
AGGTGTCAGAGCCAGCAAAGTTATATCACCCTGGTAGAGTTACCGTACATAAATGAAAGGAACAAAATCAAAGAAAATGATATGCAATTTAAGATGTAACGCTGGTGTCAGAGCACATTGTTTTAATAATTCACTTGCGAAATATAATTATTATTGATACTGTGAATGTATGAACGGTTTACTTTTGAACAAACAACAGCTATTGCTTATTGTAGTGGGGACTATATTTGGGATTTTTGCTGCATTAGTTGCTTTTGTTAATGCCTTTGATGGATATAGTCATTTCCCAAACATACCAAAAACGAAAAGGATGCAGATGTCTTTATCTATAGCGATTGGCGCATTTATCATTATCACTGCAATTACTATGATTGTTATGCTGATTCTAAATCAATGAAAGTTTGGAATACTAATAAATGCCAAAATCAAATTATTGACAATTTTTCATGCTTCTTTTTTTGTTGAAAAATACACGGTATAATGGGTAGAAATCTTACTGTGTTATCCGGCGATGGAGTTCGCCGTAAACCGCTCGTAAAGGGCTGATAACTCCTGTTGCAGCTTTATTACTATACCAGGAGGTTATTGTATATGAGCGGTAGCACCAACATCAACGTATCACATCAACATACCAACCAGTTAATCAAATTATTATTAGCATTAAATCAGCTTATTGAAAAAATGGGCAGTGAATATGATCACTATAAAATTAAACTTGAAGAGATAGCAACGCGTTATTCTCAGGGGAAGATTCATCTGGCGGTACTGGGACAGTTTAAACGGGGAAAAAGCTCTTTGCTCAATGCTCTGCTGGGGGCAAGGTTATTGCCAACTGCAGTAATTCCCTTGACATCGATCCCTACATATATTCGCTACAGTGATCAGCCTTATATACATGTTACCTTTGCACACAATAAAGCGGGAGATACGTTTGCATCAGATAAACCCGAAGAGCTGGTGAAATTTCTTTCTATGTATGTTTCTGAAGAAGCTAATCCCAACAATGTATTGCAGGTGGAGAGTGTTGAATTATACTATAATAATGATATTTTGCAAAAAGGTATAGTTCTTATAGACACGCCGGGTATAGGGTCCACTCATAAGCATAATACAGAGGCAACACTCAATTTTTTACCACAATGTGATGCAGCACTTTTTCTGATATCAGCTGATCCACCTATTACCGAGGTTGAGCTTGATTTTTTACGCCAGGTAACTACCAGGGTTAATAAAATATTTTTCATACTTAATAAGATTGACTATCTTACGACGGATGAGTTGAATGAGGTACAGCAATTTATATCGACAGTTATCAGGGATAAGGCCGGTGTTAGTGAAGATTTAGTAATATATCCAGTTTCGGCAAAGCAAGGATTGCAGGCAAAATTAAGTAATGATCCTGCCTTGCTTAAAAAAAGCAGATTGGATGTCCTTGAAAATCATATCATTGATTTTATGTCAAAAAAGAAGGAAGCGGTTTTACAAAAGAGTCTTCCAAAAAAAAGTCTGGATATTCTCCTGGATCTGGAATTGCAATTACAGCTTTCACTAAAAGCATATACAATGCCGCAGGAAGAATTACAACAAAAGCTATTAATATTTGACCATACTATACAGCAGTCAGCACAGCAAAAAACATTTTCTTCAGATATTCTGACAGGAGAAAGAAAACGGCTTCTAGAGCTATTAGAAGAGCAGGCAGAAAATTTGCGAAAAAAAGCCAGAAATTATTTAGAATCTGTTGCATACCGTAATCTCAATGAAATTGGTAGAATAAATGAGGATGACATTACCAGAGCTTTTGCCGATGCTATACCGGAATTCTTTGAGCGGGAGCTGGGGAAGATGTCGCTATTTTTTGACAATCATGTTGTACAGGTTATTGAAATGCATCAGAAACGTGCAAATGAGATAATAGACTCAGTGCGTAAAGCCGCTTCGGATTTATTTGATATTCCGTATATCCCCCATGTCTCAATCAGTGGTCTTGAAGTAACAAAAGAGCCGTACTGGGTAATGCAACAATGGCGCTATTCTTTTATGGCAGTGCCCGAAGAACTTATTGACAGGCTGTTGCCAAAAAAGATAAGGATTAAACGCATAAAGAAACGAATTGACCGGCAAATTCAGGCTCTGGTACTTAACAATGTGGAAAACCTGCGCTGGGCAACTGTACAGAATCTGGATTCAACATTCCGTACTATAATGATGAGCATTGATGAACAGTTTGAGCAGGTTATTAACATCACCCGTAAGGCAATTGATATTGCAGTTGAACGAAAGCAATCACATAGCCAGGAGGCTGCAGATCATATTGATCATCTGAAACACTTAATCGTTGCACTGAGTGAACATAAGAAAAATATAGCTTCATTCATCAATGATGCTGCTACAATTTAACAAAAGAAAGTGATACGTATTATAGTAAAGCGATAGCTCATCGTATGCATTAATTGCCTTATATCTTGATCCAATTGGCGCAAAAAGGGGATGTTGTTGCCATTCTGCTTTCCAATATGATTTAGACTGTAATAAAGCATATCATTTATGCTGCTATTGGTGACTATCTCCCAATTCCCAAAAATATTCTTTTCCCTCTTGTTGCACGTAAAAATAATATAAAAGCAGATGCATACCGCGCACCAGATGTGTACCACTTTACATATTGCTTCAAGGTGTCAGAGCCCGATCCGCCTGTAATAGACATTACATTTGATGATGTTGTTGCCTATCAGTATACTGGCGAAACTACAGTGGTATCAAAGGGAGCAGTACTCACTCACCGGATGGGCTGTATGGTGCAGATGTACAAAAAATGGTTTAATGCTAAACGTGGTGAAAGTATAAAGGCTTTTGTTGTGCTTAAAGAGGGGGGAAGCGCAACACCCGAAGAATTACTGGAATTCTGTAAAACAAGACTTGCCAAATACAAATGGCCAGCAGAAATTGAGATACGAAAAAGCATGCCCGAATCAAATGTTGGCAAGATTCTTAAAAAGGAATTACGGACTGAAATGGCAAAGAAGAAATAGTTACTGTTTTTGAAACACACCGGCAAACCAGCCTGCATCAGTTTGCCCGTCTTTCAGAATACAGTTATATTTTCTGAATGTCTCAATAACCTCATGGTGCCTTTCATCAATAATGCCGCTGACAATGCAATATCCCTTGTATTCAAGCATTGAACTGAACCTGGGAACACTGGCAATGATAAGTGCAGTCATAAGATTTGCAGTAATGCAATCGTACATTTGTTTTGGTTGAAAGCTCTGTATATCGCAACACTGTATATTAATGGGAAATCTATTGCCGCAATTTTCACGAGCGCATTCATAGGCCTGAATGCTTGCATCAATCGCATCAATATGACGAACCCCCATAACAGCTGCAGCTATCGCCAGAATTCCTGTTCCTGTGCCGGCATCGAGCATATGAATAGTGTCAATTGATTGTTTTAAGCGTATTTCCAGTGTTTCAGCAAGCAGTGCCAGGCACATATAGGTGGTGGGATGTTTGCCATTGCCAAATGCGTGAATGTGCGGCAAACTGAATTCATACCGGGTAACAGGCTCATGTAACGCATGTACAAAATCAATAGCAATGGTGTTTTTTGCAAGATGTATCCTGGCCTTATCGCTATGATAGACTGCCTGAGGAACCACAGCATCATGCTGCTCCTTTATGGCGTCAAAATATGAAATTGCTCCAAAAGGGCTATCACTGTCTGTATCAAAAATTTGAAACATTGTGTAATCTCGCTAACAATGGTGTACAGGGACACTATATCAGGTAGTAGTGCTGACATCAAGAATTTTGTTCAAAAGTTGCTGTGCACGAGCTTATGCTGGAAATAAAAGCATTTCAAGGATTCTATATGAATATCTTCACAAATAAATTTTTGTAAAAAAAAGATTGACATTATTCCCGGTCTTACTTAAATTGGTTGGTGGTATTACCACCAACCAAATCGAGGCATTATGTACTTAGAACCCTTAAAAGCCGATAGCCTGGTAGAAGCGTTTGTGAAGCGCTTTGAGGAACTCATTATATCAGGCAAACTCACCATTGGTCAGAAAATACCCTCCGAACGTGAACTGGCAAAGCAGCTTGGTGTAAGCCGCCCGGTTGTCCATGAAGGACTTATTATTCTGGAGCAAAAAGGACTTGTGTCAATACGGCCACGCCATGGGGTAACGGTCAATGACTATCGCCGGCAGGGTTCACTTGCCATTTTGCAATCCCTTGTTTCGTATGCCACAGGCCAGCTTGAGCCGCATATCCTGGAAAGCCTTCTTGACACCCGCACGCTTATTGAGCTTGAAACAGTAAAACTTGCAGCACAACACAGAACAGAGCAACAGCTTGAAGAATTCAGGGCGATAGTTACTGAGGAAGAATCGCTTATGCCTGTACAGACACAGGCAATAGTAGATATTGATTTTAAATTCCATCATCTCACAGCACTGGCAAGCGGCAATGTGGTGTATCCGTTATTGCTCAATTCATTCCGTCAGGTATATACCAATCTCACGTACCAGTTCTTTCTTGATATGGATGTTGTTGATTTTGTGTTTACCCATCATCAGAAACTGGCAGGAGCTATAGCCCAAAAAGATAGCAAAAAAGCAGTACGGATAATGTCGTCATTGCTTGATCATGGACAGCGTCATCTAAAAACATTTATACAAAAGCAACAATTAAAGGAGGCGTTATGAGCCAGACATCACCCAAAACACAATTAAAGCAGCCAAAAAAATTGTCACCACGAATTCAGTTGCTTCGTGATTATTACTTTAAAGGCGCCGAAAGGAAGTGGAATAATGAATATACGAGCTTTACCACAGGAACTCCCTGGGATGCTCAGTTTAATGAAATGAGCTTTTATATAGTTCCCGAAACTTACATGCTCATGCAGACCATGTATCAGTCGTACAGGATAGCTGCTCATACTGTTACTGTGCCAGATGATTTTTATTCCTGGAGCATTCCTGAGCGAAGAGCATGGTTTAACAGAGAAGTCATGGTAAACTATCTTCCCCATGAGATACTGCCGGGCGATTTGATTGCCGGTGCTCGGTTTAATATCCAGACATCCTTTTGCCTTACCAGAAATGAAATGAAAAAGCGTACCAGACTGGTGATGGGGAAAAACGGTGCACGGGCTAAGATGAAATGGTTTCACGATCATGGCTTTGGTAATGCTGGTGCAACCAGCGGGCACCTTATTCCAGATTATCAAAAAGTATTACAGAAGGGCTTTAAAGGAATATATAAAGAGATAGAGGCTTATTACAATGAACTATCGCCCAAAGAAAAAAAAAGCAAAAAAGGCGCAGTGCTTCGTGCCATGATGACTGCAGCTACCATGCCGCGTGATGTTGCATTGAAATATGCAAACGTTTGCAAAGACCTTGCACAAGAAGAATCGGATGCTGAACGCAAGGAAGAGCTTTTACAGATGGCGGCAAATCTTGAAAAAGTGCCGTGGGAACCAGCAGTAAGTTTTTGGGAAGCAGTGCAGGCATTGTGGCTTTCTCACATGCTTGTCATGAGCGATGAAAACTATCCGGGCCCGGGAGTGTCATTTGGGAGAGTTGATCAGTATCTGTATCCGTACTGGCAGTATTCACTATCGCGGGGTATGGACCGCGAATTTGGCAAAGAGATATTAAAATGCTTTTTTATACACTGTAATACTGCGTATGATGCAATGATACGTACAGGTAATCAGGGTATTACTTCAGGGTTTGGCCAGCTTATCACACTGGCAGGTATTGGCAGCGATGGCAAAGATAAAGCCAATGATTTAACATACGCATTCCTGGAAGTCATTGATGAGATGTCACCAATTTTAGAGCCAAAGCCTAATGTACGACTCCACCAAAAAAGCCCGGATGAGCTGCTGGATAAAGTTGTGGATATGATTGCATCATCTCAAGGTGCTCCATTCCTGCTGAACTTTGATGAGCGTTCCATGGCGGGGATGATTCGCGAAGCAAAGAAGGCTGGTCTTGAGCAATTAATAAACGAAAATAACGTGTATGATTATGCTCCTGTTGGATGTCTTGAAAACACCATGGTTGGCAATGACCGATCAGGTACAGTGGACAATAATCTCAATCTGGTAAAAGCTGTTGAGCTTGCATTAAATAATGGGAAGGATTTTTTCCCGTTTACTGATCCGGTAACCGGCAAAGTAGAGCCAGTAAAACAGATAGGGCCCAAAACAGGTGATCCCCGTGCATTCACTTCATTTGAAAAGTTCTGGGAAGCGTATGAAATTCAAACAAAATTTATTATCAAAAAGATTATTGAACTCTATGAAGAGTCTGAACGTATACGGGCACAATTTCATCCCACACCGTATCTCTCATGCCTTGTGAAGGGATGTGCTGAAAAAGGAATGGATATTACTGAAGGTGCTGCAGAAATAAGCTTTACCACGCTTGAAGCGGTAACCTACGCAACAACGGTGGATTCCCTGCTTGCTATCAAGTATATGGTGTATGATAAGAAGATATGCAGCATGGATGAGCTCATTAAAGCGTTACAAGCTAACTTTGAAGGGTATGAGTATCTGCAGACTGTTGCAAAAAACCGTGCGCCAAAATACGGCAGGGATGAGGATGAAGCCGATAGCATCGGGCTTAAAGTCATGGAACTCTGGACTGAGGAAACGTGGAAGTATAAAACAAAATCAACCGGCCGACAGTTCAGGCCTGGAATGCTTTCATGGAACTATTGGGTGGGTGATGGCTACATACTTCCGGCAACACCTGACGGCAGGAAGAAGGGCCAGTTTTTATCCAATGCAATTTGTCCGGTAAATGGAGCCGATATTAATGGACCAACTGCTAACACAAATTCCGTTGGCAAGGTCTTGGGAGGCAAAGACGATCCTGGTGATTGTAACGGATATGTTAACCTTCTTCCTAATGGTGCAAGCCATACTATTACGTTTAATCCATCGATATTAAAAGACCCTGAACAAAGGGGAAAGTTTAAGGCATTTTTACGCGGATATGCAATTAATGGTGGAACTGCATTGCAGATTAATATGCTTGATCCGGACATGCTTAAGGATGCACAAAAACATCCGCAGGATTACCGGCACCTTTTGGTCAGGGTAACCGGATACAACGCATACTTTGTTTCAATAGGCAAGGAATTGCAGGATGAGGTTATTGCCCGGGTGTCACATAGCAGATTTTAGAGGAATACCATGGAACATACTACTGGCATTGTACTGGAAATTCAGCGCATGTCAACCGAAGACGGACCTGGCATACGCACCACAGTATTTATGAAAGGCTGTCCGCTCAGATGTGTGTGGTGCCATAATCCTGAGAGTATTAATCCAAAACCGCAGGTACAGTGGATTGGAGTCCGGTGTATAGGCTGTAAAACGTGTGTGCAGGCGTGTCCCAATGGAGCTCTTACATTTGATAATGGCATACACATCAATAGAGATATTTGTAAAGGATGCGGTACATGTGTTGAAGTCTGCCCATCTACTGCCATGGAGCTTTTAGGTAAACGATGGGATGCTGATGCACTGGTAAAAGAACTTTTAAAAGATGCTGCATACTTTTCTACATCAGGTGGCGGGGTGACTATATCCGGCGGGGAAAGTACCTTTCAGGCTCATTTTGTAAAAAGGGTATTATTGGCATTGAAATCCAACGGCATTCATACAGCGCTTGATACCTGTGGTATTTGTAATCAGAGTACTCTTGCAATGTTACTTCCCCATGTTGACCTTGTTTTATACGATATCAAAGAAGCTGACGTGCAAAAACACATTGAATTTACGGGAAAATCAAACGTACAGGTGCTTAACAACTTAACGTTTATTCTTTCTTTTATGAGGGATCATATTTTTCCTCGTGAGGTGTGGATACGCACACCTCTTATTCCCGGTAAAACGGCAAGGGAATATAATATAAGGGCGATAGCTCAACGTATTAATGAGTTGCTTACCATACATCCCAGGGCAATTACCCGATGGGATCTGTGTGCATTCAATAATTTATGCAAGGACAAGTATGTACGGTTGGGTTTGAAATGGGAACTGGCCAATACGCCGCTTTTAACCAAAGAAGAGCTTGATCATTATGGAGCGATAGCAAAGCAGCACTGCAGTAATCCGGCTATTGTGAAAACAAGCGGCTCAACACGTATTGAAGAGAGCAATGAGAACATAGCAAAGACCAAAAAAATATCTGTATGTTTTTGTAATTTACCATAAGGAGAATAGGTATGAAAACGCGTAAAGCATTTACCATTGAGGAGATACGTGCATTAAAGCCAAATGAAAAGATAGCATTGGTTGCAACAATAAATGAAGAAGGATTGCCGCATATTACATTACTTACGTCATTACTGGCACTGGATGAAACACACATGGCATTAGGTGAATTTTCAAAAGGATTGAGCAAAGAATATTTCAAAAAGAATCATAATATTGGATTTTGCATACTTACTATGGCAATGGATATGTGGCGTGGCAGGGCATGCTATACACACAGTGCCACGGAAGGTCCGGTGTATGAGATGTTTAACGAATTCCCCATGTTCCGGTATAATACCTATTTTGGCATAAATACAGTACATTTTTTTGATCTGATACAGGCCAATGAAAAAGAAAAGCTCCCTTTTGCTAAAATAGCACTTGCTTATAGTGCAACGCTTGCCGGAAAATGGAATGCAAAACAAAAGAGAACTGAAATTCCGCTTAATCCAGTTGCCTTTACATTATTTAACAGGATGGATGCACTCAAATTTGCTGCATGGATTGATGACGATGGTTTCCCGACAATTGTACCGGTGCTGCAGGCAAAAGCAGCTGATCCGGCTACTGTGGTCTTTTCGCCAAAAGCATATCGTGATGAGCTTATGACATTACAACCGGGTACCCCAGTAGCTGTCTATGCCCTGACCGTAAAAATGGAGAGTATACTGACACGAGGGGCGTTTAAAGGATATAAACGCTTTGCCGGTATTACGCTGGGGCAATGTGATATAAACTGGGTATATAATTCAATGCCGCCAGTACATGGACAGATATACCCCGGTGTACCGCTGGAAGCAGTAATGGATTTTTGATTAAGAAAGATCCGTGGTTGCTGTCATAGCGGTTTTTTGTAGGAGACAACGGCAATTTTGTCTCCGCCAAATGTGGAGTTTACTGCATTTAAAGTAAGGCCTCCATCGTCGGAGACAAAAAACGAATATAAGCTTAAAATGTACAGACGCCCCATGTAGTCAGAACCAATATCCGTAAAGTCAGTACCAGTAGCACCCCCTTGCCAGTTTTCACCATCAACGCTATAATATAGCTGGGTATTAGAGATTGCATATATTCTATCGTTCAGGCGGTGAAGATCATTACAGCTGGAGGGTGAAGATGATATGGTGCTAAAACCGTTTCCATCGACAAATACTTCTATAGAACTTAAAGCTACTCCTGATGCGCGATAAATCCTTTCCCTGAAAACAATAATATCTAAAGTGGGATTATTATTATTAGCATATTGAGTAAATGTGATGCCCCTGTCTGTCGATCGGTAAAAATTACTATTAGTTGATTCAAAAATATACAGATTTGTAACTCCCCCCAATGATATGGCCCACATTCCAAAAAAGGTAAAGCTAAAAGTGGAAATGTTTCCGTTGACAGGCTGAATCACAGCGTTGAATCGAGGGAGTATATAGAGACCATAGGTGCCACTTACCTGCGCGTAAAGATAAAACTCGCCCTCTGAACCAGCGGCTGGCGCATAAACAACATCTCCGGTTTGAAAGACACCAACCTGTATAACTTCTTCCCCGGGGCGTCGAATGTTTATAACATAGTTAGAGCCATTGTTTTCTACCGTGAGCACTTCATTATAACGGTTTACTGCCCAGAATTGTAAGTCGGTTATGGGTATTTCAGAAAAAGTCTGTCCCCTGTCGTGTGACACAAAAAGGCGATTGGGAGCTCCTTGTTGTTCAACATATATATCAATCCCGATGCTTTTTTCAACGTTTACTCCGCTGTACAGTTCAAGGTCTTCAAACATACAGCATTGAAGGATGCACAGACTGCAGAGCAAAAGCACAATTATCGCACGCATGGTTTTCTCCTACCAGTATATTTGAGCGCCTAAAAGAAGCAGGAATCCGTACTCCCGTCCATCGATGGTGCTCCCCGTGTAGGCATACGCTTGAGCAAAGGGGGAAATAAAAAAACCTCCAAGGGCTATGGGAAGCCTAAGCCCTGCTGTTAAAACAGGATTGATATACCACTTCATGGTGTTCGCCTCGCGAAACGGTTCACCTTCAAGAAAAATTACTTCTTTTCCGGTTTTCATTGCATCGATACTCATACCGGCTCCCGCAAACGGCTGGATGGTTGTATAAAAAACGGTTTTTATACTGATTCCGCCATTGAGCGTGATCGGCAAAAAAAGCATGTATTCGATGATGTTGAAATTTTCATGCATCAATTCGTTATTCTGCTCATTCCCTTTCATGTATATCGCCCCAATCGATGCTCCGTACTGCCAGAATTCGTTTTCGGAGTTTGTGATGCCGAATGTTGTAGCCAGGCCGGTTGCAAGAATATCGGAAAAATAGCCAAGAGGTCCGGTAAACGCAATTCCTCCATACATGCGATAGCCTGTTCCGATTGACGCCCCATGCTTTATTAAAGTGATTTTTTCATCTTGTTTTTCACTTGCTGCAATCTCCTGCGCGGTTTTTCCCCTTCGTCTGTAGATTTTTTTGCTGCTTCCGCATCTTCCTTTGCCACAAAGGCAATGTGTTCAATTACGGAGTCAGCTACTTTGTCCACCAGCTTAAACATTTCGCTTGTGACGGGCGTGTCCATGTCGATGTTACCCGTGGTTTTCCGGCGCGAGCGGTGATAGATGAACGCGTTTACCGTTATGGTTTTTTTTTTGCCTGGTTGTACCCGTATTTCCCGTAAATGATGATATCCACATTGACTATCTCCAATATTTTTGCGATTTCCGTTTCGTAGGTGTGAGCACGGAAAAACACGGGATCCTTTGCTTTCGAGAGCACCACGATTTCTTCAAAACGTTCGCGCGTCATAAGGTTGAAGCGGAATTTTTCCTTCATCGATTCAACAATCGCGTTTGGAATGTTTTGTGAAAGCCAGTCATATTCATTTTTTTGCGTTTGATTCTCAAAGGGCAACACGAGCACCCCGGCAAGCTGTTCCTGCTCATCCTGTGCGGCAGGAAAAGCAGGAAAAAAGAGAATAAAAAATATAAAGAGCAAAATAGCTTTCTTCATAGAAGGCACACCCTCTTGCCGTGATGTATGCATAAACCAGGACGCAAGCAGATATGTCCCCCGTACGGGGGCCGCCTGTTATTTAGCTTCACCACGGTATTTCGATACCCGCGAAATCCTGGATGAAGGGATGGTAATGGTCCCCTCGGTAGTAAATATTTTCATGTTACGGCCTTCCTGGGAAAAGGCGCCTGTATATGTTTTCCCGTCGGTTGTTTCCACTACCGAAAGGGAACCGTACCTTAGCTCAATGTCTTTGAGTGTAATGGCCGGATTTTGTTCAGGTGCAATTTCCGATGTTTCCAGAATCGGTATGATTTCAACCGGAACAATGACAGGTCTTTCGTTTTCGGGCTTCTTTCTGATTTCTTCGACGGTCTTTTCATTCTGAATGTCAGGAATCAGGGCAACTTTTTCCAGTGTCTGCATTTCCATTGCTTCATTATCAGTCAAAGCGATAGGCGAGGCGATGCCTTTTTCGGAGGTCTCAATTTTATTGCCGGCATCCATTTCCACCGATGCGTTTTCCTTCTCTTGGCCGCGTATAATTGGAATTACTTTAACACGGCCGGATGAAAGCCTGATAGCGCTTCCCTTGTCGCTGACCGTGCACATAAAACTCGTGCCGCGCACTGCCGCAACTGAGGTAGGTGTCTGGACAGAATACTTTGTCCCTTTTTTTACGATTTTGTTGAAGGTAGAGCCTATTTTCTGGTTGATAGTGATGGTATCGCATTCTTTTGAGGCGGTGAGGACATCAATAGTAAAGGTGGAATGTTCCTTAACACTTATGATGGATGAATCACCAAACTGAATGACCGCGGCCGACTTTGCGCCTGTTCAAACGGTGTCGCCTGCTTTAACAATTGAACCGAATTCGCAGGCTTTTCCGTTTACAAGCACGTCTCCGCTGGCAAATGTCACGCGTCCCGTCAGTTGCTGAATATCCGGTTTTCCGCAGAAAGCATTCATAAACAGGAAGGAAAAAAGTAATATGAAAAATGCATATCGTTTCATTGCTATCCTCCAGATGTTTGTAATAAAAAGTAGTGTGTTATTAATCACGTAGTGATTTAAAATAAACCATGTCATAATATTTTCAACAATATTTCAATAAGAAAATTTGTAAATATTCAGCAATTGCTGCACGTTCAGATTTGAAGTGCAACGTTTAAGGACTCCTGTAGAACTTCATAAGGAGTTTTTTTGGAACAGGTTTTTTATGCCTGCAGGTGCTGAATAGTTACCATACATAATAATTCATTTTGAAAAAGATCGTCCAGAGGGTTTCCCCTCCGGAATACCCAAAAAAGGTAAAAAATGAAAAAAAATGTTACGCATACATCTGTTTTAATGCACATTGGATTTTTCCGTTTCGTCACAATCATCGTTATATCCCTAATCCTGCAGAGCGTGCGGGGTTTAACTGCTAATACCATATCCGCGCAATTCGATATCGTGTCGTGCCGTTGTAGCTGGTGAATTGCCCTCCAATGAGGATTTTCCCATCGCTTTGCACTGCGATAGAATAAACAGTATTATTTGCCCCGGTACCTTGTCGAGGGTCACATCCGCTGTACTCATGGCAAATGTCTCCCCCTCTGAATACGTATCGCCGCTTCCGTCCTTTGCGGTGTTCCATCCGGTAAATGAGTATCCGGTTTGCACAAGACTCCCGGTGTTGCCGAGGACGGTAACCGTAGCCCCTTCCGCATACCCGGTAGTATCCACGGGCACACTACCGCCAGTGGAACC
>DYLU01000070.1 GCA_020721905.1 Leptospira biflexa
CACTGCATCAGTATTTTTTAGAGCTGGGCAGCACATTGGAAGAGTGTATTGAACGGTTTAACTTATATGTGAAAGGCGAATTATTGATTTAATTTTTTTATAAAATTTATTTTTCAATTTACAGGAAAATGCTTTTGGCAATTATTGGAAGGAATCATAATGGGTAGTTTTATATAAAATAAGAGAAAACATTATACTACATTGGGTTTATGTAACATGTTAGATATATTTAAAAAACCGGTATTGCATATTCATATGACAGGCATCTGTGGGGTGGGGATGAGTGCTCTTGCCGGAATGCTGCTTTCTTTGGGACACAAAGTGTCAGGCTCTGACACCGATATGTATCCACCTATCAGCACTCAGCTTGAAACATTAAACATACCTCTTTTTAAAGGGTATAGCTCTGACACCATAGAAACAATAAAGCCTGATCTTGTTATCATTGGCAATGCAATAAGCCGTGGTAATCCCGAAGTTGAAGATGTGCTTAATAAACGAATTCCATATCTTTCAATGGCTCAGAGCCTGTACAATTTCTTTCTTTATAATAAAGAAGTCATTGGTGTGGCCGGAACACATGGCAAAACAACAACAACCGCGCTGCTGGCATATATACTGGATCTGGCTGGCATGGAACCTTCGTTTTTTATTGGCGGTATCCCCAGAAATTATGGAAAAAATTATCATGTTGGGAGGGGGAAATATTTTGTTATAGAAGCTGATGAGTATGATTCAGCTTATTTTGAAAAGATTCCTAAATTTATGGTGTATAGGCCAACACACTGTATCATGACGTCACTTGAGTTTGACCATGCGGATATATACAAAAGTGTTGATGAGATAGTAGTATGGTTTACTCGTCTTAAAAATCTTATTCCTGCTAATGGGTGTATTGTGTATAATAGCATGTATTCGCATTTGTGCGCAATTAATAGCAAGCCGTTATCGGTTGCTAAAAGTTATGGGATACCGGATGCTGATTGTCGTTATCGTTATAAGGATGGTAATCTCACAATTACTATGGATGGAACAACCATACATGCAAAGCCAAAGATTTTTGGCAGTTTTAACTATCAGAATATTGCTGCAGCGTCAGCAATGGCTCTGACCCTTGGGGTATCAAAGGAGGCAATAGGTTCTGCCATTGATTCATTTGAAGGAGTAAAACGCAGGCAGGAGATTCTCTATTCCAGTAACTATCTCACAATTATTGAGGATTTTGCTCACCACCCAACAGCAATATACAACGTTTTGCATGAGGTGTCAGAGCATTATCCCAAATCAAAAATCATTGCACTGTATGAACCGCGATCAGCCACCAGCAGACGCAATATATTTCAGCACCAACTGCCACTGGCATTTTGTGATGCAGATTTTGTCTTGATGAAGCGGCCATATCGTTTGGATAAAGTGCCAAAACAAGAACAGATTAATATTGGCAGAGTAATTGACGACATAAGGGGTCAGAGCGTTCCGGCTTTCGTATTTGAAACTGTTGATGAAATGGTTCATGAAGCATTTAAACAGATACAGGATAAACATACTGTTATGGTGGTCATGAGTAACGGAAACTTTGATGGCATATATGATATTCTGGTTTCACAGGCACAAAAAATTTTTGGAAATTGAACAACAGTAAAAAAAATTGTTGACATTAGTTGTATGTTTTATACATTAGTTAGCAAGTAAAAATTTTTTACACGTTATATACATGGTAGTGGGTAAACTTAATATAACAGCTATTTTAATGTGGTGGTGGCGCCAGGGAAACAATCATCCGGGCGCTTGAGGAATTTAGTTTATAATAGGGAAATCCTTAAAGGCTACGGATAATATATGTTAACCGTAGCCTTTTTTATTTGTAGTGAGCACTATTTTTAAAATTAAATGATTCAAAAAGGAGGATTATATGGCAAAGGATTCAACTAAAATACAGTTACCCGAAAAGGAGATGCCACGGCAATGGTATAATATTCTTGCTGATTTACCCAAACCTATGGATCCACCTATAAGCCCTGCAACTGGCAAACCGGTAACGCCAGATGAGTTGCATGCTATTTTCCCCATGGGATTAATAGAACAGGAAGTTAGCCCCAAAAGGTATATTGATATCCCGGAAGATATATTGCATATTTATCGTTTGTGGAGACCTTCACCGCTTTTCAGGGCTCGCCGTTTAGAAGCTGCGTTGGGAACCCCTGCTACCATTTACTATAAATATGAAGGAGTTTCACCTGCTGGAAGCCATAAGCTTAATACAGCAGTTGCCCAGGCATACTATAATAAACTTGAGGGTATAAAGAAATTATCAACGGAAACCGGTGCGGGGCAATGGGGCAGTGCTCTTGCGCTTGCCGGTAATTTCTTTGGAATTGATGTGCATGTGTATATGGTACGGGTAAGCTATGAACAAAAGCCATACCGTAAGTTTATGATGGAGACATGGGGAGCAAAAGTTACACCAAGTCCAAGTAACCTAACCAACAGTGGACGGGCTATATTACAGCAGGACCCTGATAGCCCCGGCAGTTTGGGGATAGCAATCAGTGAGGCAGTAGAAGAAGCTGCTAACAGCAAAGATACCAATTATTCCTTAGGCAGTGTGTTGAATCATGTGTGTCTGCATCAGACGATTATTGGCCTTGAAACTCTTAAGCAATTTGAAATGGTTGATGATTATCCTGATGTTGTTATTGGCTGTATTGGCGGCGGTTCAAACTTTGCCGGTATGTCTTTCCCGTTTGTAAGGGATAAAATTAATGGTAAGAATATCGATATTATTGCAGTAGAACCTGCAGCATGTCCAACTCTTACAAAAGGAATTTATACTTATGATTACGGTGACGTTGCAAAGCTTACACCAATTATGCCAATGTATACCTTAGGACATTCATTTATTCCACCTTCAATTCATGCAGGCGGGCTCCGGTATCACGGTATGTCGCCACTTGTAAGCCTCTTGTATCATGAAGGGCTGATACGCGCAACAGCACTTCATCAGAAAGAATGTTTTGAAGCTGCAATTCTGTTCTCAAAAACTGAAGGTATTATTCCAGCACCTGAGTCTTCACATGCTATAAGGCAGGCAATTATTGAGGCTCAGAAGGCAAAAGAAGAAGGTAAACAAAAGACTATAGTGTTTAATTTAAGTGGTCATGGCCATTTTGATTTAGCTTCATATGACAAATTTTTATCTGATCAGTTAGAAGACTATGAATATCCAAAAGAATTAATTGATAAAGCATTGCACGATTTGCCAAAAGTTGGTAAATAATGTTTTCAATAGGGGGCGCATTACCATGCGCCCCAGAAATTATACAATATGAAAAAAATACTTTTAATCCTGCTTTTTATTGTCAGCTGTTCTAAAAAGTTTCCTGACTACACACCATTTACTGTGCAGTTAATCTATGACCAATCACATAATAATGTATGGGGATTGTGGGATCATGGCTATTGCGGATATTCGCATATTGCTGGTGTGCTAAAACAGTATGGTATTCCTGCTTCAGTTAATCTGGAAAAACTTGATGAGTGTATATCTTCTTTACCTTCCCTGGGATATCGCAATGCAATACTGGTACTATCGGTTGCTAAATATCAGCAGTTTGATGAACGTGAAATTGATGCTGTCATCAATTTTGTTCATAGAGGGGGATTTCTTTTTATCATTGCTGAACATGATAATATGTATAATTGTGCAACGTTTTTAAATGCAGTAACGAAAAAAATGGGGATAACAATAAACAGCGATGCTGCAGGGAAAGACAATGATACTGTGCAATCGCTTGATGATTTGAATAACAGGGGTTACTCAAAGAAATTTAAACTAAACAATGTTTTACACATGCTGTCAGCTTCTCTATCAGGAACTACTGATTCTTTTGAGGTGTTATTGCGTGATCATGAAATGGATAGCATTATAGCTGCCGGATGCAGGTATGGTAACGGCAAAATGCTTGTAGTGGGCGACAGCGAGATGTTCTGGAATGGCGATGGCACGGTTGGGATACATGCAGGCGATAACAAAGCATTTTTTAAACACTGCCTTGAATGGCTTCTGGAAAAACATCTGGTGCATACAGTGAAGCATGCTGCAACTGTACCGTATTTTGATGTTGAAAACTCGTATATTGCCATTGACAACTCACCATCGGGAGTAGAGCATTTTATCAATTCACTCGCAAAATTAAATCCTTCCTTACTGCATGATGATTCACTTAATGTAATAGTGATTCCCAAACCCGATTGTGTTATTAACAGCACAAAACGAAATATCATTTTTATTGAACCGTATCAAAAACTTATGCCATCAACGGTGTGGGGCAAGCGCCTTATTTCACTTGGTGCTGTAAATACTAAGGTATATTCGTTATTGGGCGATAGTAACTGTGAAATACTTCCCTGCCTTATAACTGATGGCGATAGTAACTTTTTTGATGTTGTGATTGCCTGTAAAAAGAAGAGCTTTCACTTTCACACGCTTGCAGGAGTTATAAAAAAAGGAAACGCCGGTGTTTTGGCGCAGATACCGTCGTCACTGTGGGGTGAGGTAAGCCATCCGGGTCTTGAGGTTATTAACGACGGCATTCCATTATATCAGCCAAACGATTTTGACACAGCAGGATTTTTGTATGCAGATAAAAATCTTTTAGTGATTGGAGATGCTGATGCTATCGCCAATCAAAACCGTAATACCGAAACATTCCAAGAGATTCTTAGCATAGTTATGCGCTGGATAAAAACGGGAAAACTTGAATAACGTTTTACACTTTTTATCTTGACTGAGAAAATGTTTTGCCTCAGGTTTTGATTGCTGTATATTATTAACTAAAAGAGGGAAAGTTATAAATATAGTTAAAATTATGCCGTGCCTTGACATGAAGGAAGGAAGAGTTGTAAAGGTCGTTAATTTTATTAACATTAAAGATGCGGGTGATCCTGTTGAAAATGCTGCATTTTATCAGGCAGAAGGTGCTGATGAGCTGGCAATCCTTGATATTGCTGCCACCGTCGAAAATCGCAAAACGCGCCTGGAATGGGTCAAAAATGTTGCAAATGCTATCAGCATACCTTTAACTGTTGGGGGTGGCATTGGCGGTTTAGACGATATTGAACTGGTGCTTGAGGCTGGTGCTTCAAAGGTATTAATGAACAGTGCTGCAGTCAAAAATCCCAACCTGATTGATGAGGCTGTAAAACGGTTTGGCTCTGACACCATAACTATTGCCATTGACGGTAAAAGAAATGATAAGTTTCCTTCTGGTTTTGAGGTGGTTGTTGCCGGAGGCACCAAATCCACCGGAAAAGATGCTGTTATGTGGGCAGTTGAATGTCAGAAACGCGGTGCTGGTGTGCTGCTTCCCACAAGCATGGATAGGGATGGCACTTTAAAGGGATATGACATACCGTTTACCAGGGCAATTGCTGAAGTGGTAACTATTACTGTAGTTGCATCAGGTGGTGCTGGTACACTGGAACATTTTTATGAAGCAGTGGTGGAGGGGAAGGCAGAAGTATTACTTGCTGCATCAGTATTTCATTTCAGGACATTTTCAGTACGGCAGGTTAAGGAATATTTGCAGAACAGGGGAATTAATGTATATTTGTAATTAATGGCAGCTGTATTTTGTATTTCAATGAATAATTTTTTTGTTCTGGCCCATATTCATCAAGAACTGTTTTTGCCTACTTTATAATAATTCTTCAAAGGATCCACTCGCTACTGTACAACTCAATACATTCACCAATGGCTTTTTCTGCCTCCTCAAGCGTTGCAAAATCATGTAAATTAAAAAGCTACTCCTCAATGGTACGGGAAAATCTCTCTATAATGCTATTACTCTTGGGACTGATAGCCAATGTATGGCTTATATCAATTCCATAATGACCCATTGTTTGCATATACTATGCTGATGTGTACTGACTGCCACGGTCGCTTCGTAGGCTCACATCTTTTGCAATATCTTTATAACATGAACTGCAAAATATAGAATCAAAACAATCTTGGCTTTAGCCACATAAATAAATCCCAAATGAGGCTAAAGCCTTAACTTTTTAATTCATCTTTATCAGTCAGCTAAAGCTGACTACAATAGAGGGAAAAAAGAGATTACTAAAAGTTATAAGAAAAAAAACTATTGCAGTTCAGTTGATTAATTTAAAAAATAAAATGAATATTATAGTTCATATTAGTGAATGTGAAGATATATATTGCAGTTGACTTTAGTCAACTGATGAAGAAAAAATGCCAATATAATTCTGGCTTTAGACACATAGAAGAAATAATTATGCTAAAGCAAAAAAATTTTGAGATTATTCTTTATATGCAATAAATAAAATAAAAAAATATTAATTTGAAGAGAAAGCTATTGCAGTTCACTTTAATCAACTGACAAAAAAAAGAATGAATAATTCTGGCTTCAGCCACATTACGGTTAACTGGTCCCCGACTGGGGCGACCTTCGAACGATAATGAGGTGGATGAGAAACAGGAACGCATGGACAGCAGTATGCGTAATGCCATTGAGGGTAGCTTTGGCATAGGGAAGCGCCGATATGGCTTAAACATGATTATGAGCAGGTGCAAGGAGACCAGTGAAACATCGATAAGCCTGATAATACTGGTGCTAAACCTTGAGAAACGGCTCAGGGATATTTTTGTACTCATTTTGAGAATATATATTTTACGCTCAAGATGGAGATATTTTAATATATTACAGGCGATCTGAGTTTTTCAGTAAGCCCTAATTAACGAGAGAACAACAGAAAAAACACAAGAAAAATTTAAAAAAAATATGGCCGAAAAGTATTTTATTTCAATTACAAATGGCAATAAAAAAATAATATACAATACTGAAGTAAGCGATGAGATTTAAGAGAGATTACACGGCTTGAAAATGAACAGAATCAGATGAGCGGGTGATGGGAATCGAACCCACGCTATCAGCTTGGAAGGCTGAAGTTCTACCATTGAACTACACCCGCATGAAATGGTGACAGGATTTAGCAAAAGCTGCTTTTTGTCAATAAATAAATGAACCTTTCAGGCAAAGATGCTGGTAACTATCGCCAAATAAAAATAAAAAAATACTTGTAAAACAATCTTTATAATTTTATAATACCATAATAGTAAAAAATCAAAAAAAATATTTTATTTTTGATTATTTTATATATAGCTATTGCGCTTTGTGAATTTATATTACATTTTTAAAAAGAGGGAAATCCATGGAAACAACATTCTATTCATTAGCTACTAAGGCTAGTTTTAACAAGGCATTAAATCACTTCTTTAGCGTCAATGATGTTGTTGAAGAGGCTGAGGGCGGTAGAAATTTTGCTGATGTGGTAAACATCATGCTTTCTGAAGGGGATTTGATGGTGGATCAGGTATTGCCCATGGTTGGGGCTATTTTGCGTGATAAATATCAGTATACATATGATTCATACAATGTGCCTGTAACCATGAATGATTTCAGCAAAATGATTGAGGAAACATCTAAATGGACAGCTCTTGATATTGTTATAGTGTATTTCAACGTCAATGGTGAGCCAATCCTTATTAATCCCAAAAATGCAGCCCACTGGGAAAGGGTTCGTGAAATTGTCCGTGACCAGCTTATGGTTATTTATACAAAGAAGAAGAAAGAAGCAAATCCAAAGGTTGAAAATGAAGCCATAAATGCCGTTGAGGAAATGATTGCCGGGAAGGATGTATTTATCAATAAAGAATTTATTGATGAAACGGTTGCTGTGAAAGAAGTGAAAAAGCCAACTCCTTCTGCTGTTGCAGCTGCCGGCAAAAAGAATATGACGCCAAAATATGCTGTTACCGTCACCAATGAGCTTTTTCACAACGGCAATGTTGAAGCCTGGAAGCGTATAATTGAAAGCTTCAAAGTTTCGCATCCTGACCTGGATGTGTTGATCTTTCATGAGGGTGAAAAAATTAATGATATTAATTCACTGTTTAAGTGGGGGAAGGTAAAGCATGGTGATCCAATATTCTTCCAGGTAGTAGGGGAAAATATTAGGGATGTGTCTAAGTTACAGAAGTACCTGTTTGAGGGTGCCTCGCCACGGTTTGAACAGTTTTTGAAGATAGCTGTTGGGAAAGTATTGAATCTTTTCTAATACCATATGAAACAAATTAAAAAGAGAGGGTAGTATGGAAAATATAGTTTTTTTCAATAAAGATTTTACTGGTGTTGATGATAAGCAATACAAGAAGTTAGGTATCAGAGGACGCAGAGCTGCTGATTTAGCAAAAATGGGGTTACCCATAGCTCCCGGATTTATTATAGATGCTGATTTAACTATGAAACTGCCAAAGGTTAATGTTAAGCAGTTAATTAAAACCTTTGTTGATAAAATAGAAAAAGACATGAAAAAAGAATATGGCGATAGTGATAAGCCATTGCTTTTGAAGGTGGTGTTAAGCTCAGATTTAAATGTCCCATTTTTCCCGTCCATTCACAATGTTGGTTTAAATGATAAGGTTGTTACAGGTTTTGCCAAATTTACGGGTGAAGACTTTGCCTGGGGTGAATACAGATTTTTACTCCGCAGCATTGCTTCAAAAATTTACGGGATTGACGAAAAAGAGCTTGATGAACTGGAAGGCAAACTTCCCGCAAAAGCAAAAGCCAAAGAGTATAAAGACGTTGTGGCTAAATACAAAAAGTTTTTGGGTGATAAATTTAGCGAGGATGTCTACGATCAGCTGGGGCTTATATTAAAAGGTGCTGCCGCAAAATACTGTGATTCTGATATTGATGTGGACAACTCATTGTCTATTATGGTACAGGCCATGGTGTATGGTAACTTTGGCCAGAATTCCTTTGCAGGAAATTATTTTACCCGCAATATCATTACCGGTGATGCACTCATTCAGGGCGAATTTTTACAGAATGAATTTGATGTTGACAGAGGTGCCCCCAAAGATATTTCTAAAATTGATAAAAAATATTATGACAAATTAGTTGAAATAGCAAAGAAAGTAGAAGATAACTTTAAAGAAATACGTAATATAAAATTTACCATTGAAGAAGGAAATTTCTGGCTCATTGAACAGCGCGAAGTTGATGAAAAGTCAACACAGGCGCATATCAAGACATTACTTGACCTGCATACACGTAAAGTTGTAACACCTGAATTTTTAATTGAATCCATAAAGCCAAGCCAGCTTAACGAACTGCTGCACCCGGTTATTGACCCCCGGACAACTAAAAATGTGAAATCAATCAAAGGTGGTATCGCTGGTTCAACAGGAGCAGCCATTGGTAGAGTATTCTTTTCAACTGATAAACTGCTTGAAGAATATAAACGCGCGGTGATGCATGGTGGGGACACTAACCTTATACTGGTTATGCCTGCAACCTATGCAGAGGATGTTAAGGCAATTGAGGTTGCACGCGGTGTTATAACATCAGAGGGTGGTTTTTCATCACATGCTCCAGTTGTAGCAAGAAGTCTGGGAAAAGTTGCTATGGTACAGCCCGAAATGAAAATAAGAGGTAACTCCTTCACACTGGCAGGTAAAACCATAAAAGAAGGTGATTATGTTTCAATAAATGTGCCGTATTATGAACCCCCAACAATTTATCTGGATAAGGTAGGATTGATAGAACCAGATTTTGAAAAGAATGGTTTAACTGACTTTCTGACAATAGTGCAGAAGTTTATTAAAGATTTTAATGTGCGTGCCAATGCTGACCAGCCGCGCGATGCCAAAGTAGCAAAAATGTTCTTTGCCGATGGTATTGGCTTGTGTCGTACTGAACACATGTTCTTTAATGAAAAGCGCATCATGAAGTTCAGGGAGATGATACTATCTGAAACTGAAGCTGAACGGCGAAAGGCACTGGATGAGCTTAAACCCATGCAGAGGGGTGATTTCTATGAACTATTCAAGATCATGCAGGGTCATCCTGTAACCATACGTTTGCTTGATGCCCCATTGCATGAATTTCTGCCCCGAACTGAAGACAGTATGAAAGAGTTTATACAGTATATGAAATCGCGTAAAAAAGGAATGTCGGATGCCGAAATACGTGCACGATGTGAAGAACTTTCTGAAATGAACCCAATGCTTGGGCATAGAGGTTGCAGGGTTGCCATCACATACCCTGAAATTTACGAAATGCAGTGCAGGGCAATTTTTGAAGCTGCATGTATGCTGAAGAAAGAAGGCGTCAATGTTGTTCCTGAAATCATGATCCCTATTGTTATGACGGAAACAGAAATCAAGTTTATAAAGAATGGCAAAAAGATTGAAGGGAAAACAGTAAAAGGTATTCGCGACATCAAGGATGAGGTTGTTGAAGAATATGGCATTGACGATTTAGAGTATGAGGTTGGTACAATGATTGAATTGCCCGCTGCTGCAGTTGGTGCTGGCAGAATTGCCCAGTATGCTGAGTTTTTTAGCTTTGGTACCAATGACCTTACACAGACTACATATGGATTATCGCGAGATGACATTAATTCATTCTTCCCAAGCTATTCTCTGTATGACCTTATTCCCAATAACCCGTTTAAGGTACTGGGAAGAGAAGTGAAAGAACTTATAGAGATAGCTGCAACCCGCGGCAAGCTCACTCGTCCGGATATAACCATGGGATTGTGTGGAGAGCATGGTGCTGATCCTGATAACATTGAGTTCTGTATGAACGTTGGATTGAACTATGTATCGTGCTCGCCATATGCAATTCCACTATCAAAACTGGCGATAGCTCAGTTGAACATAAAACAGGCAAAGAGTAAATAACACAGTGTTGATTGATTTTCAGTAACTATCGCCCGGATGAACATGAAACCATAAAGGCTGCTTACAAAAAGCAGCCTTTTATTTTCTGCAGACTTTACATACAGGATTTTGTTCAAGAGTAATAGATGAAAACCGCATGGCTAGTCCATCAAAAAGAAGGAGTTTTCCTGCAGTCACAATGCCAAGCCCTGTAGCTAACTTTATTGCTTCCATTGCCTGCAGGGTGCCCATAACACCGGGTGTAACGCCGGCAACAGGGATGGGATTTTTAATGCTTTTTTTTGGCAAAAAACATGACAGACAGGGCGTTTGGTGAGGGATAACCACTGTAAGCTGTCCGCTGAAACCTTCTACGCCTGCGTGTATGAGTGGTTTGTGCAGCTTAACACATGCTTTGTTGAGTATATGTCGTGTTTCAAAATTATCAAGGCAATCAAGAATAATGTGCGAGTTTTCAAGCAATGTGTTAATATTTTTTGCAGTAATTTTTGTATTTTTTATTTCAACCTGAATATAGGGATTTGTCTGGGTTAATGTTGCATAAGCTGAGTCAGCTTTGTGCATACCCATTCGTGAATGATTGTGGAGTATCTGCCGGTTAAGATTTGAAAGTGAAATGGTATCAAAATCGCAGATTGTGATTTTGCCAAAGCCTGCAACGGCACAATATAAAGCTGCAGGGCTGGCAAGACCTCCGGCACCAGCTATGAAAAGGTGAGTATTCTTGATTTTTTCCTGTGCTTCTTTTCCCCAGCCTTTAATAATGAGTTGACGCTGGTAGAGTGCAAGTTCTTCCTGTGATAGCATTTGATGATACCTCTGTTTAAAATTATTATTAGATATTATATTTAAATCATACAGTATAAACCTATCTAATAGTTTGTTGCCTGGTCACTAAAAATAAGTCAATGTAATTAATCCCTCTTGACAATATTTTTATGTACAATATCGTAGTGCTGTTTTATGGTGATAATTATATCAAATTGGAAATTTTTTAAGGACATATACATAAAATTTCCAAGGTGCAATTGACTTATACTTATAAAAAATTTTTTCAAGTTAAAATATGAGAGTAAATTTTTTAAAGCACTTTAATTCGGAATTTAAAATTCTAATATGTCTAATCCTGTTTTCACTAACGATCAGATTGGTAACATTAGAGTTTATTAATCCTTCGGATAATGCATATTATTGGTTTTCTGCAAAAATATTATATTATGGTCAGGACTATATAAAGTGGATGGAGTCATTTTCAATGGCTCATCAAACAACCCGATTTGCCCTTATAATTCCTGTATATATTCTCCAGAAATTGTTTGGTACTTCATTATATGTTATATATATATTACCAGTGATTGTTTTAGTTATTTGTACCGGTATCATTTTTCGTATTGGTGTTCTTATTGAAAATACTACTGTAGGTATTGTACCGGGGATTTTGTTTACCATATTTCTTCCCTTGATTAAAAGTGGAATCCAGCTCTTCCGGGAGTAATGAAAATTAAGTGGCTAACAAACTTTTAATCTGAGGAGGACTTCAATGAGTAGCAATATTACCGATGTAAATGAACAAAAAGTCATGGATCAATTAGGAGAATTTTCAAGATCAATAGTTAAACAGACTCTGAATGCCATGCTTGATACAGAAGCAGATGCCCTTTGATATGCTTAGAGGTATGAAAGATCCCTGAAAGACGTGCTGTCATGGCGGAAAATTATGAACGGAAACTTTAGGCTAAGGCATGAAAAGTGAGCTTAAAGATATCTAAGCTTAAAACTATGACATTTAAAACATCTATTATTGAGACCTTAAGTTTCTATGAATTCCCTGAGAAGCCTTGGAGAATGATAATGACCAATAAGCCAGTGGAAAGGATTCTGAAGGAAGTAAAAATAAAGACCAAGGAGATTAGTACTTTCCTCGATGGTCAGTCAACCTTAATGCTTGTCGGTACAAAAATCTGGCATGGGACAGCCACCAAATGTCGTAGTCCTAAATATATGAAAATGCGCCATGTTATGGAAATTAATATGGAAAAAATTTTTATTTTAACTCAAAGTCAGCCTGAAGTAAAAAGCGAAAAATATTTGACACTAAGTAACTATTCAGAACCTGTTGGCATAAAATGCCTGTTTTCAAAAAGCCCCTGC
>DYLU01000071.1 GCA_020721905.1 Leptospira biflexa
AGATAAAGGAGGTTGAACTTAAGCTCACAAAGGAGATAGAACAGGTACGGGCTGATCTAACAAAGGAGATAGAACAGGTACGAGCTGATTTAACAAAGGAAATAGAAAAAGTACGAGCAGAATTACGACTTGAGATAGAAAAGGTACGTGTTGAGATGCAGCAGGTAAAAACAAGTATATTAAAGTGGCTTATAGGGCTATTGCTAACTCAGACTATAACAATAATTGGAGTAATTGCTGGATTGTTTCAGGTTTTACGTTAAATTTAATGTGATAAAAGTAATAAAATATATATAAAGCTTTAAATGATAAAAATAGAACAGGAATATGACATTTAAAATATGAAGCAAGAATAAAAAAACGTGTCTTGCTCAATCAAATAGTGTATGTATAGTACCATAAGATTTCAAAGAAAAAGTAGCAATTTAGTATCAAAGAAATAGAGAGTGGCTGCTATACAAATTGTATAGGGGATAGCCAGGAAGTATATAATATGAGAGGAATAGGAAGATAGAAGAGTAACGGTTGCTTCTATGTGCAATCAATTGCAACAAGAGAAAAGACTCTCTATTTTTGACTGCGTAAAATTCTAATTTTGCGTGAAACATTATAAGAGTCCACATATAAAAATACTTGAATAAATACATTCATCATAGTATTTTGCAATATATATACGATTTAACGTCATTCATGCTGTAAGATGTCATTGATTATTGTATCTTATCGTGTTTCGCAATTGAATAATCAAATAATGTATGGAACAGGAACAATATTATATCGGCTGTTCAGGGTGGAATTATCAGCACTGGCGCGGAGTATTTTATCCGGAAGCAGTTGCAAAGTCAAAGTGGCTTCAGTATTATACTACTGTCTTTAATACCGTGGAGATTAATGCAACTTTCTACCGGAAATTTAAAGATTATGCATATGCAAACTGGTATAATAAGGTTCCAAACAGATTTTGTTTTAGTGTGAAATTGTCAAAATATGTAACCCATATCAAACGGCTTGTTGATGTTAATGCTGAAGTAAAAACGTGTGTTGCTTCTGCATCGTTATTACAGGAGAAATTAGGTGCCATCCTTATTCAATTGCCGCCATCACTGAAATTTGATGTTTCGCTGGTTACTGATTTTCTGTCAATATTACCCGGTAACTATCGCTACACCATAGAAGCACGGCATAATTCATGGGTGTGCGATAGTTCATTTTCATTATTGCAGGAATATAATGTGGCATGGTGTATATCAGATACTGCTGGGAGATATCCCTATTGTGAAGAAGTCACTGCTGATTTTGTATACATACGATTGCATGGTTCAACACAATTGTATGCCTCAAACTATTCAGATAACGAGTTGCACAATTGGTCAGAAAAGATTTTAAAGTGGAATAAATTAACATACTGTTATTTCGATAATGATTTCAATGCTTATGCAGTTTATAATGCTCTATCATTAAAAAAATTATTAATGCTTGCCAGTCCTTCGCCTTGTAGTGATTATATGTAAGAATTGTTTAAAAAATTATCATGTTGTATTTTTTTCAGGATTTGTACTATAATAAAAGATTCTTAATGCAGGTTTAATTGTTATGAAACTAATTGATCTACACTGTCACACTACAGCATCCGATGGGATCTATTCGCCAACAGAAATCATTGATTATGCAATTGCACATAATGTCAGCGTGCTTGCTATTACGGACCACGATTCTGTTGATGGGTTGGCGGAAGCTTGTGATTATGCAAAACAAAAGTCATTTAATCTTATACCCGGCATAGAATTCAGTATAGATTATCCTCATGGTTCGTTTCATCTGGTGGGAATGGGGATTGATTATACCAATGCCGAATTGCGGTATGAGTTAGAGCATTTGCAACTGTTGCGAAAAGAAAGGATATGCAAAATTATCAAAGATTTACAGTTACATGGCATTGATGTTACCAATGAAGAGATTGAAAAAGAGGCTCTGGGTAATTCCCCGGGTAGGCCGCATGTTGCACGTGTGCTGGTAAAAAAAGGATATGCACCAACAGTGAGTGATGTTTTTACTCAGTTTATGGTAAAAGGAAAGCCGGGATACATTAAGAAAGAAAAAATAAATTTTCACCGCGCTTTACAGCTTATTAAAGCAACTGGCGGAACTGCAATTGTTGCACATCCTGTGTCCCTTGGTTTTTCTACATGGGATGAGGGCGAACAAATAATCAAAGATTTTGTTACTGCTGGTGTGGCAGGGATTGAAGTGTATTCAGCAATGCATGGTGCGGAAGATGTAACACATCTTTTGCATATTGCAGAAAAATATTCTTTGCTTATTTCAGGTGGGAGCGATTTTCATGGAGATAAGAATGAAGCCATGGGATACTATGCCGAAGGAAAGCCTATACCAGCTGGTTTGGCTAAGCAATTTTTAAAAATGGCATGATGGTTTATGAAAGCTGACAGGGGATATCAAAAATCTTTTTTAATTGATATCGACGGTGTAATAGTAAGAGAGAGCTCACTTATTACTGGTGCAAAAGATTTTATTGATAAGCTCAAGAACGGTAATTACCCCTTTTTATTTTTAACAAATAATTCATATTATACACCCAAAGAGCTTTCCGAAAGGTTTTTTGCTTTGGGACTGGATGTTGAGGAGGACAGATTTTACACTTCAGCTATGGCAACTGCAAGTTTTCTTGTGTATCAGAAGCCTGGTTGTTCTGCATACGTCATTGGGGGAAAGGGGCTAATACAGGAACTGGAAAAGAATGGTATTGTTATTACGTATAAAAACCCTGATTACGTAATCATTGGCGAGACCGAAGAATATGACTATGCCCGCATTATAGAAGCAACATACCTTATACAGGAGGGTGCACGGTTTATTGCTACTAATCCTGATTTGACCGGGCCAACGCAGCGAGGTCCAGTACCTGCGTGTGGTGCGCTGGTAGCACCAATTGAAAGGGTTACTGGTGTAAAGCCATATTTTTTAGGTAAACCCAATCCTGCAATGATGTACTGGGCACGTAAAAAGCTGAATGTTCACTCGGCAAACTGTTTTATGATTGGCGATAGAATGGATACTGATATTTTGGGCGGCTCTGAGGCAGGCATGACATGTATTCTTGTTCTTTCTGGTGTAACAACACTGGCAATGGTTGACAGATTTCCTTATCAGCCGGATTATATATTTGAACACGTTGGTGAAATTGACCCCGATACAATACTCTCCCGCCGTGAAAGAGTCAAAGAGTAGAAATATAAACATATACATAAAATATAATATGTGTATTGTATATAATTAACGCAATATATCATACTATAGACTGAGATAAAACAACACATTTTCATGATGTTATACAAATTTTTGTGACATACATATTACAATTATATGCTAATATTTTATACACAAAAATATTGACAAATTTATATATAAAATAATAAGTACAAATTAATATATTATAAATTATATTTAATACCAAACAGCTGGTAATTGAATATAAAATTTGTAATATATAAAATTATATGTTATAATCATTAATGATTTTGAAGTTTTTTTGAAATAATTAATATGGCAGGAGGACGTAAATGGGAAAATTCAGCTTTAATGAAGAAGCACTTAAAAATCTCAAAATCACTGATACCTCAATTCTTGAGCGATTGGTAGATTTTGAAGATGCGCGAAAGTTCCATTTAAATAAGGACAGATCGCGCAAAGATAAAAGAATGTCTTTAAAGGAAGCTGTTGCTGAATATGTCCATGATGGTGATATCATGACTGATGGCGGCTTTTGTTATGTTCGCACCTCTATTCAATCATTTTTTGAAGTTATACGACAACAGAAAAAGAACCTTCAGTTTTGTAGTTCCCCAAATACCAACCACTCATATATGATTAATGCGGGCTGTTGCCGTTATTCACACAATTCTTACCTGGGTGCTGAAATGCGGGGTATTGACCGCAACTATGCCCGTCAATTAAAAGCTGGCAAGGTAACTATACTTTCCGAGTGGAGCCATGGATCAATGGCACAGGGTTTTAAGGCGGCTCAGTTGGGTTTGCCAGGGGTATTCAGCAAGCAGCTTTTAGGTTCTGATATGCTGAAATATAACCCGTATGTTAAGGTTATGCAGAATCCAATGAGAAGTGATTCTGACCCCGTGGTATTTATCCCAGCACTATATCCTGATGTATCTGTAATTCATGTTCATGCTGCTGATAAAAAAGGAAATGCGCGTTTCTATGGGCCGGCAGTAAATGACATTGCAATGGCTGCTGCAACACGTAAGCTTATCATTACGGCAGAAGAAATAGTTCCTGAAAGCGATATTCGATATAATAACAAAGGTGTATTCATACCAGCTATGTATGTTGATGCAGTGGTTGAGTTGCCTTTTGGTGCGGTTCCTGGACAGATGCCTGGCTGTTATTACTGGTCACGCCAGTGGTGGGAAATGGCTTTCAGATATGCAATGAAGTCTGATGAAAACTTCCAGAAATTTCTGGAATATTGGGTCTATGATGTGAAAGATCAATATGAGTTTGTTGAAAAGTTGGGTGGTGCAAAATGGATTGCCGAGTCACGCCGGTTAACCAAAGCAGAAGAGTATGATAATGAAGACATAGGTGTTAATTTTGATTATGAGGAATACACCAGTGGTGAATGGCCTGAAAATATAAGCCAAATGAGATTCTATTAAAATTTATTTTTTAAATTATTGATAAATTGAGGAGGACTTATGGGAAATAGATCTGATAAACCAATGAATCCATTAGAAATGCTTGCATATATTTTATCAAAGCAGATTAAAGATCATGAAGTAGTTTATATTGGAACCGGGTTGCCAATGATTGCCGGTATACTTGCGCGTAAGACACATGCCCCCAACATAGTTTTAGTATATGAATCAGGTGGACAGGACCCAATGGAAGGAGCCCTTCCATGGTCGGTAGGTGGTCCTGCAACATGGCGAAAGTCACCATTAATCATGGAAATGGCGTATTCATTTGGACAGCTATACAATGGCTATGTTGATAAAGCATTTTTAGGATTTGCGCAGATTGACATGTATGGCAATGTCAATACCCACATGATTGGGAAAGATTTCCTGAAACCTGATCACCGATTAACCGGTTCAGGTGGCAATAATGACCTTTCATCACTGGCTGAAAGTATGATTCTTGTTGGACTGCAGTCGCCACAAAAATTTGTTCCCAAAGTTGATTTTATTACTTCACCAGGATTTCTGGATGGTGGTGATGGCAGGAAGAAAGCAGGATTATTGGGCAATGGACCTGTATGCGTCATCTCTCAGGCTGCAGTATTTGACTTTGAACCTGAAACAAAACGGATGAGAGTCAAATCATTGCATCCGGGAGTATCATTTGACCTGTGCCAGCTGGCCTGTGGATTTGAACTGCCAAAACCTGAAGGGGAAATTCCTGTAACTGAAGTTCCTTCAAAAGAAATCCTTGAAATATTGCGAAATGAAGTTGATCCACGCGGAGTATTTACAAGCATTCCGGGTATGTAGATACCTGGTATAAAAATTTTTAAAAAGGAAACCTCTGTCTTTTCGTACAGAGGTTTTCTTTTTTTGCTTACTATCACATCATGTAAGCAATAAATTATAATTTATTTTCCTGATGCCAATTTAATTACTTCATATGCTCCGTTGTATACACCAATACTTTTTGCTTTGATAATATTATTGCAGTACATCGAAAGCAGGTCATCATCGTACATTAATATATCCAGTGCCTGTAATGTATGCTCAGTAGTTTCGCATTCCACTGTACTGTCGCCAACTTCAGCACCACGTATTGCTCCCCACATTTCATGGCCACCAACCCGGGCAACAAAAAGCTTGGGTATTGGGTAAAATGCCAGTTCACTGGGCTTTGTAATAAGGCAGTCGGATACTCGCATAATTACGTTGGTGGCATATACTGCTGAGAATATGTTTTCATCATATACCACATGAAGTCCGGGAATATCTTTTGTGCCAAGTGTGCTTACCAGTTTTTCTGTATCAGCCCACTTGGTATAAGTTTTACAGTGAATTTTTGGGCTATGTGGAGTATTGACTATCATATCAAAAATGTTTTTATGGTCACCGGTGTTTATAATCAGTGTGAGTTTTTCATTTTCCAGCAGCGGTATACAATGCTTTATGATATCCATGCAAAGTTGTTGCTGTGCACCAGCCCCGCCAATGCTTAACAAAAATCGGCGCGGCTTTTTTGCTTTCATTCTGTTTAAACGTGCAGTGCAGTCTTTTTCAATATTGGAAACCAGTTCGTGGTCAATATAATGACCGGTATAATACAGGCTATCCTTTGGCATAGGATTTAAAATTTCATTGCGTTTGCCCATATTTTTCAATGTCCTGTACCCATAATAGGCAGATGGAGTTTGCACAGTGTGTATGGCTCCTTCGGAAAGATGCAGTGCCAGAGGCCAGTTGTCGGGTATCATATTGACAACATGTTTCATGCCGGCATGAATGGCAGCCTGAGATGCCCATGCATGTGTTGCAACAAAAGGTACAGAATGTGGAAGATTCTGGTATATATTTGCAAAAAGCTCGGTCATTTTCTGGTCACTGGCATTATAGGGCAAACGTTTAAACCCAATTGCTGTGAGATGCTCCCAGTACAATTTATTAAAAAGGTAAAATTGCTGTGAAAGGCGGGAACCCAGTGAATACAGCTTTTCTAAATGCTTAATTATGCGGGCACCGGTGGTATCAAATGACAGAAGGTCAAACCAGTATGGTGTTAACCCCATAGAATGTGCTGCTGATGCAACTGCCATGGCTATCCGGTAATGCCCATATCCCATGCGGATGGTGCCAATGATGATTGATCTTGATTTTGCAATTTCTGCACCTTTTTCCTGGGAAATGGTGTACAGGTTGAAATATTTTTTTAACACCCCGTTAGGCTGAGCAAAAAGTGAATACGTATCCTGTGGATTATATCCAAATTGTTTTGCAAAACGTTCTTTCTGCTTTACAGCTTTTTTGTATACATGTGTGGAAATCTGATTGCCAAAAATAGATTGAGATTTGTCACCTGTCATGTATCGCCTCCGTAAAAATTGAATTCAGTACTGGATATCATTACAAAAATTTTTGCCCTCTTGTGAAAACAAAGACATAGTAATGGTAACTATCGCCCAAATATTTTTTGGTTATAGTTACTGTTAATAAATTCACCGAAAACAATAAAATATTGCAAGTTTTAATTTAAAAATATAAAAAATTTTTTAAATTGTTGACAGGTTTGCTATCTTTATCATTATGACCGACCATATTGAGTGGTATTCTTCCTCTTAGATTATAAAGAAAGCGGACATCAATTCCACTATAGCAATTAGCGGTCAGCCAGGCTTTTTGCTGATAATGAAATTATTGTATTATAAGGAGTAAAAAACTATGCCACTTAGAAAACTGAGAAACATTGGTATAGCTGCACATATAGATGCAGGCAAAACAACTGTAACTGAGCGTATTTTGTATTTTACAGGTGTAACAAGAAAATTGGGTGAGGTTCATGACGGCCAGGCTGTTATGGACTTCATGAAACAGGAACAGGAACGGGGGATAACCATATCCTCAGCTGCTATTTCATGTCAGTGGAAGGAACACAATATTAATATTATAGATACCCCGGGGCATGTTGACTTCACAGTTGAAGTTGAGCGGTCATTGCGTGTTATTGATGGATTGATTGCGGTATTCTGTGCGGTTGGCGGTGTGGAGCCTCAGAGCGAAACAGTATGGAATCAGGCTGACAGATACAAAGTACCCCGTATTGCCTTTATTAATAAAATGGACCGTGTGGGTGCTGATTTTTATGAAGTTGTTTTGCAGATGGATAAATATTTAGATGCAAACCCGGTGCCATTCCAGATTCCCATTGGTGCTGAGGATAACTTTGAGGGGTCTATAGACCTTGTTGAACAAAAGGCAATAGTGTTCAAAGAAAATGAAAGGCTTGTTATAGATATACCTGAAGATTATAAAGAAAAGGCTCAGGAAGCCCGCAAACATATTATTGAAAAGTTGGCTGATTTTGATGATGAAATAATGGAGCTGTACCTGGCTGAACAGGAAATCCCGGCTGAACTCATTAAAAAGGCTGCACGAGAAGCAACATTAAAAATGCTGATGACTCCGGTATTATGCGGTGCTGCATATAAGAATAAGGGTATACAGCTTTTACTGGATGCTGTTGTTGATTATCTGCCATCACCGGTTGATATTGGTGCTGTTGTGGGTACTGACCTCAACGATCCGGAAAAAACCCATACACGGCATCCTTCGTCAAATGAACCATTTACGGCGTTAGCATTTAAATTAATTAACGATCTGTATGTGGGTCAGCAGACATTTATACGCATATATTCAGGAAAGCTTGAAAGCGGGATGCAGGTATTTAACTCAACTAAAGGGAAATATGAGCGCATAGGCCGAATTATGCGCATTCGTGCCAAAGACAGGGAAGAAATTTCAGAAGCAGGTCCTGGTGATATAGTGGCATTAATTGGGATGAAATATACCAAAACTGGCGATACATTATGTGATCCTGATCATCCGTTGTTGCTTGAATCCATATTTGTGCCGCCTTCAGTCATTGATTTGCAAATAATGCCCACATCAAAGAAAGAAGAAGAAAAACTGGGGATTGCGCTGCATAAACTTGCATCCGAAGACCCTTCATTTAATGTGCGTGTTGATGAAGAAACAGGCGAAACCATAATTTCGGGCATGGGTGAGCTTCATCTGGAAATTATGGTGGACAGGTTAAAGGAAGAGTTTGGGCTGAATGTTCAGGTGGGCGAACCGTCTGTTGCATTCAGAGAAACCATAACCGCTGAAGCCCAGCAGGAAACCAAATTTGTTAAACAGACAGGCGGTAAAGGCCAGTACGCACATTGCGTTATTCGAATTGAACCAAATCCTGCCAGAGGATTTGAGTTTGTAGATCATATCAAAGGTGGAGCAATACCTAATGAATACATACCTTCTATACAGAAGGGGATCCATGCAGCAATGGAAGAAGGTATTCTAGCTGATTTTCCTGTTGTGGATGTCAGAGTTGTTCTCCTTGATGGCAGTTTCCATCCTGTTGACTCATCAGATATGGCATTCAGAACCTGCGCATCGATATGTTTCAAAGATGCATTTATGAAAGCAAAACCAATTTTGTTAGAACCACAGATGAAGATAGAGGTTAATACTCCTGATGAATATATTGGCGATGTTATTGGCGATTTAAATAAAAGGCGTGGTAGAGTTGAGGCTATGCGTCGTTTCAGGAAGGGAGCACAGAAGGTAAATGGTTTTGTGCCACTTATGGAAATGTTTGGATATGCAACAACGTTACGAAGCCTTTCAAGCGGAAGAGCAAACTATGCCATGGAATTTGATAGGTATGTTCCACTACCACGTGAAATGCAGGAAAAAGTGCTTGCAAAAATAAAAGAAAAGAAGCGAAAACAATCAGCATAAATAAAAAAGGGCATATAAAAGTGCCCTTTTTTATATTGGATGTTCATATCCTTTTATTATAAAATAGGTAATCTTGTCATAAAACAGAATTATTCTGTTGTTTATTTCCAGTGCTGTGTAGATTTCAAGGGGTGAATGTAAAATATTTTTTTCAATTACCTCCACCCATATTGACTTTCTGCTTATGGCTATTGCACTTAAGATATCTCTTAACGCTACATCCTCTTTTTTTAATTGCATTCCCAAAACGCTGAAATCCCTGAAGTTTTTCCACACCCTGTTTCCCGTTAACCATAATTTTATGGTTTGCAATGCTTTCTGGTGTATGGATAACAGGAGTGCATAGTCGCTGGAATCATATTTTGGGATTTCGCTGTCCCAGTGTGATTTGAACAATTCAATATCTGATTCTATCATGCTGGCAATAATGGAAGCAATGAGTTCATACTGTTTGGATTTTTCTTTGGGTATATCGTGATGTGTTGTGATACCAGGCTGAATGACTTTCAATGAATCAATCATTGCCCACACATCTTTGTATATTTCTGTAAATTTTTTTAATGCTTTTTCATTTGATTCCCATGCAAGAGGTGGGTGATTGGATAGGGGGAAAAACTTTGCATCCAGTGCGTCATCACCGGCTTTTATGGTTGGCGATAGTTGCTTTACTTCAAATGTGATAATTGCTAAATCGCCATAAAAGTAATTTGCAACAGTATCCACATCTATAATGCGTACAATTTCACCTTCAACACCTGCTTCTTCTTTTAATTCACGCAATGCTGCCTGTTCAATTGATTCTCCTGTTTCAGCAAAGCCAATGGGAAGACACCACATATTTTTGTATGGTTCATTTTTTCGTAGAACCAGCAATATTTCGCGATTATCATTTATGACAATACATGATGCCACAGGAAGCGGGTTTTCATAGAAGGTAGTATTGCAGTTGTCACAATGATCGCGGTATTTTTCATCAATAAATTTTACAGTTATTGGTGCGCCACAATAGCTGCAGAAAATACGCTTTTTTTTCATGAAGCTGAATCCTTATTCCTGATTTTACGCGAAATAAAAATTGCGTCATCTTTATTAACAACAAACTGATTATATGAGATTGCATACCATCGCAGACGGTTATAGAAGTCGTCTATCAGAGCATTATATTCATCTGCCTGCAGTGAAGCAATATCTTTAAAAAAGAGATACTGTTTTTTCTGAATATAACGTATACACTGGTCAATATTGTGGGGTTTAAAAATGAGATTATTCGGATATCGTATATAGGTGATATAATCAAAGTACGGTTGCAGTTTTAAAAATCCATTTTGGGCAGAGAATGCCTGAAATAGTTTGATTATATGTAATGAACTATCGCCCATGTGTAATATATGCTGGATACTTTCCATAAATAGAGTTGTGATTTGTTCAAGTGTATGTTCACTGTGGGTAAGGGCAATAAAAATGCCGTTATTTTTCAGGATGCGGGAAATATGATTAATAAGGTGGGAAAAAAAATACAGTGAGTAGCTTGCAATAACACAATCATACGATTCATCAGGGAATGATGTAATGATATTTGCAGTGTCTTCAATAAATGTTGCACTATAGCCGCTTTGCGCGCAGGTTGAAAGAAACATCTTTTTATTTTCACCACCAATGACATCAATGCCGGTTATATGTGCCCCGGGTGAAATCCTGTTACTCAAAGCTTCAGTAAAAAATCCATACCCGCATCCTAAATCAAGAATATTTTTGCAGTGTGTCAGGTTACACTCATTCAGCGTGAGCATACGGATATCCTGTTTGTTTTCAGAAAAACGCCGTATTATTTGCCTGGTTGAAATATGGTCTTCAAGGTTTTCGTATGTTTTGTATATCTCTTCTAATGTATAAATGTTTACATGCATAGCATTATCACATATTTGTTTAGTTTCACTCATTGTACACTAAAAAAATTAAAATGTCAATGTATTTTAATATATAAGCATTATGGTTTTTGGGCGATAGTTACTGCATACTGGTTGAAGGTGAACATTAATCACATAATTAATAAATGATATTTTGTTTTCCTATTTAAGATTGTATGGCTCATTAGTATAGTCATTGCCATAATGTCAGTACTTTTTGCTTCAGGGTATTATTTTTCAGGTATGGTTATTACACCGAAAGTGTGGAATTATGAAAAAACGTATCGTAATGAATTAAAATTTAAAAGATTTACGGAACACTATTATACCAGTCTCACAAAAGAGGGATGCTTTATTGATTTGCCTTACGGATATAAACTGCATGCAATCTACATACCAAAAGGCAGCAACAAAACAATTATATTTATTCATGGACATACCTATACCTTGATGGGCGATATCAAGTATCTTGAAATATTCCGTTCATTGGGGTTCAATGCATTGTTGATTGATAGCAGATTTCATGGCAAAAGTGGCGGTTTTAATACAACATTTGGTAAATATGAAAAATATGATGTAAAAGCCTGTGTTGATTGGGTTAGCAGGACAACCGGCAACAATAGCATTATTGGAATACATGGCGAGTCAATGGAGATGGCGCATAATCATATAATAAATCGTGCCACATGATAAAATATAAAACTCACAATCCATGCCACAAAAACCTGATAAAAAATTGAAAAGGCTGCCCACTTTGTGCCAATTTCACGGGCAATGGCAATAACGGTTGCAATACAGGGAATGTATATCATAACAAATATCATGAAGGCAAGAGCACTTGCTCTTGATATGCCATATCGGGGATTTATGAGTTTTTGCGAAAGGTTTTGATCGCTTTCGTTGGTTGCATGGTATAAAACGCCCATGGTGCTGACCACAACCTCTTTTGCCACAAAACCTGTAGTAAGGGAAACACCCATCTGCCAGTTAAATCCTAAAGGCTTCAGCAATGGATAGATAAGCAAGCCTGTTTTGCCAATAAAGGTATATTTAATCATTTCCTGCCGCTTCTGAATTTCTAAATCTTCCAGAATGGCAGAATATTTATGATTCAATTCCTGAATAACCTGTGGATTTGCATGATGTTTTTGTAATGATGATAAGGATGATTTAAATTCCTGGTTAACCAGTTGAATGCGGTTGTTGTATTGCTGTTCTATGTGATAGGGTTTTGGATATTCGCTCAACACCCAGATAATAATGGAAAATGCCAGAATGATACCGCCCATTTTTCTTAAATAACTGTAAGTCCTGTCCCACATGTGAATAAGTATGGTTTTTGTGGTGGGCATACGGTATGGTGGCAGCTCCATAACAAAT
>DYLU01000072.1 GCA_020721905.1 Leptospira biflexa
TGAAGCACGAGAGGGCATAGTGACAGTGTGGTTATTCCCTGATTCAGGTGCAATAATGAAAATACGACCAACTCAGCTTACATTTCTGGTTGAACTTGATAACCTTATTGTTCAGGATCTGCAGCGATGGACATTTTCATTTCCCGAAAAAACAATTGAACCAACTAAGTTTGGTGTACGATATAGAATAGTTCTCAAAAAGAAACTTTCTGATGAAGAAATAATGCAGCAGATCAGGGAAAAAATAAAGGATAAAACCCAGTAGAAAGCGCGGTTACATTGAAGAAGTATTTATTATCAGTCGCACTGCATTTTCATCTATTAAAAGTTTATTGGCTATTTCCTGAGAACTCCATCCTTTATTTGATAACTCACGGACGGTTTTTATCAGCCTCTCGTTGATATTGACGTTTGGTATACCTTTAATCTCTTTGCCAATTACTGTATTGCTTTCTATAGCTTTCAGGAAATCAGCAAACTGTTTCATTCGCCTGTCAGTTTCAGTAAACATTAGTTGCAATCGGCTATCGGTCTGGCTTATTTCATCACGCATATCTTCTAATTTCTGGAACATGGCATTTACCTGTTTAATACGCTCTTCTATGTGTGCAGTAAGGCCTTCAAGCTCGGCAAAATGCTCCTTAACTTCCCTGATTTCCTGCTCGCGTGTTTTAAGGATAAGTGTATTTTCTTCAATACTGTGCAGGTAACCAGTAAGACGTTCAATCTTCTTTTCTGATTTTTCTACCGTTGATTGGAATGTTTTTATTCTTGTTTCTATTGATTTCATGATGAGATCAGCTTTGTTGACGGATTCTAAATTTTTGGTTATGGTAGTTTCATATTCCTGTAATTCGTGAATTCGGTTTTCCAGATCATTATACACCTTTGCCAGGGCATCAATACGTGCATTAAACTGGTCAATTTTAAGCATGCCGTCCTGCAGGGAATCAGCTTTTATTGAAATCATATCTGCCAGTTCCATGAGAGCTTTGATTTCAGATTCAACTGTGGCAAGTTTTTCTTTTCGTGACTCAAACACCTTCAGTTCGCGTTCAACAGTCCGTCGTATATCCTTAATTGATTCAGCTTTTTCAAGAAATTCATCTAATTTTTTTGATTCTTCCTGTGATTGAGCAAGTATGGTATTCAGCTCGGTTAAAGCACCCTGAACTGTTTTAAGCATATCGTCCGTGCGGGTAAAAATTTTGTGGTTTTCTTCCAGGCTTAAAAGCTCTTCTTTCATGGATGCAATATGCTGGCTCATGGTATCAAATTCATTTCTGGCTTCAGCTATCTTTGATTCAATTGACTGATGCACCTGCCGTTCAATCTGGGTTGCACGTTCGGTTAAGTTCTGGAAGCGCAGCTCTATGGCCTGATATTCGGTAACCAATGTTTTGAGCTGTTCTTCTGATTTATCTACCAGCCTGTTTTCCATCTCAATAAATTTTTCACCAAACTCCTCAATTCTGCTCTTTATATCTTCAGCCTCTTTACGGGCAGCTTTTACAATTTCGTCTTTTTTAGAAATAGCATGAAGGTTTAATGTATCAAATGCGGCCCGTATTTTGTTGACTTCTTCATCAAATGAGGCAATGAGTTGAGCTTTTGATTCATCAATATTTTGTTCAATCAATCGGAGTTTATCATATACTTTTTCAATGTCACCGTTTACCTGCTCAAGTAAGGCTTCACGCATATCCTTAAATTCCTTCATGGAAGTGGATATGCTGGTTTTCACATCATTTGCCTTTTCCTTAAGGTCAGCAAAAATACTGTTTTCAACTTCAGTTAGGGAAGATTTAAGATCCAGAATCTGATCGCTGACTTCGGCAAGATCTTTTCGCATTGAAGCGGTTGAGGTCATCCTGATCTGATCAAGATCCCCTTCAAAATCTTCAATGGATTTAGCCAGTGTGGTAATTTTCTGGTTTAAGTCCGTAAAAACACGGCGTTCAGCTGATTCAACACGCTGATCAATGGAGTCAACCGATTTGGTAACTGTATCTATCTTTAAGCGTATATTTTCCAGGATTGCATCGCCAGTATTAGTAATGTTTTGTTCCATGCGCGATAGCGACTCCGAAAAATTGCGGGTAAGAAGGTCAACCTTTTCCTGAGAAGCCATAAGTATACGTTCTTCTTTTATGGTGATAGAATCTCGGAGTTTATTGATCTGTTCAGCAATTTCTTCAGATAGTTCCCGTGAGCGTTCACGGACCCTGTCATTAAAGGCTTGCAATACAACCGATGTTTCTTTTTCTAATCTGGTAAGATTGTCAGTAAGGTAATTAATCTTTTTAGCTATATCGCCAAAACTTGCCCGGGATGCGGCAATATATTCTATCTGCTGATTGACATCACGTGCTGCATTTGAGATGACTTTAAGATCCTCTTCCACTTTTTTAAGGTTTGTTTTTTCAATATCAAGGCCTTTAAGCTTTTCTTCAATTTCCGCAATTGAACCATTGAGATGATTACTGAGTGCCTGAGCTTTTTTTAGCATGATATCCAGCTCAATGGTGGAATCATTGAACTTGCGTTCTTCTTCCTGGGCTAACTTTTTGAAGTCATCCAGAACTTTTGATGTATATCGTTTAACTTTGGTTATTCGTAAGTTGGAGCGGTCAAGACGCCGGAAGAAGAGTATCATGAATAAACAGGATACCAGCGTCACAATATTCCATATCATTGTTTAACACTCCTTATATATGAAAATTAACTACAAACATCACTGCAATGGTGAAAAACTATATTTCCGCTGCAACCATTTACCTTTTGTTTTTGCAAGGCAAACCCAAAAAAGAACAAAAAATCACACTTTTTACAGTAAAATTATACATAAAACAATTAATTAAATTTGTCAACATAATTTTATGTCACATTAAAAAATGATTGACTTCACTTGAAAAAATCAGAATTTGGCCAAAAATTTACCAACATAAACTCCTCACAGTCTGCAGGGTGAAGGCTTGTAATACTTTTATATGGTTACAATAAAACTTGTAAGGATTGGCCAAAGGATGATGAGAAGAGTAATTGTAAGTGCAATAGTAGTATGGGCAGTAGCATTACTGGCATTTGCATACCAGGATTTAATGTCCGGAAACAATCTGATACCGGAGCTATCGCACACAAAAAAATTACAGTATAATGCAACGTGGAAAATAACAGCGTATTGTCCGGGTAGATGCTGTAATAGTCGATTGACAGAAAATGGAATTGAAGACTATACCAACAGCGCTGCTGTAGGTGGATTGACATTGACCGGTCTTATGGATATGGGAGTTCATGTTGTGGCTGTTGATCCGTCGATTATCCCACTGGGATCAATTATAAAGTATAACGATACATATTATGTTGCTCTTGATACGGGCAGTGCCATTAAAGGTTGTACGCTTGATATATTGATGCCCGAGCACAGGAAAGCACATGATTTTGGTATTCAGTACTGTGATGATGTAGAGGTTTTTATCCCTGAAAATCCCCGAGGGGTTATTGAAGCAATAAAGGCTAAAGCCGGGATCAGAAAACCCTGACCCCGGAGATGCTTTCAGCGACATTGAATGCGTGGTCCCCAATTTTTTCACCTAATATAAATGCACATGCAGTGGGAAAATCAATAAGGCCATTAACTGCCAGTGTCATGGTCATGGCAACTGTAGCACTGGATGATTGTACAATCATGGTAATTATTGTGCCAATAGCTACTACGATTAATGTTGAAGAAATATCAACTGCACTGTAGCGTGCCATTATAGTAAGAATTGTTTCTGAATTTCGTAAATCTTTTACTGCATTGCTCATAATATCAAGACCAAAGAAAAGTAAACCAAAACCAAGTAACACCTCACCATAATATTTGACTTTTTCATTAGATATAAACCGTATAAAAAAGCCAATACCAATGCAGGGCAGGGCAACAGCGGTAATTTTTACTTTAAATCCAATTAATGCTACAAGCCAGCCGGTGACGGTGGTTCCTGTGTTGGCACCAAATATGATGCCAATAGACTGATGTAACGTCAATAGCCCGGCACTGACAAAGCTTACCAGCATTACCGTAGTGGCGCTTGATGACTGAATAATAGGAACATTATTCTATTGTGGGACAGCAAGCTTATCTTCTTCTTTTATTTCATTTTCTTTCAGCCGCACATCATAGGCCGATTGATTAATGGGCAATGGGAAACTTTCGCCTTTTTCCTCGTCAAGCTGATTGGTACGGGGATCAGCGTTCTGATTTACCGGCTCTTCTTTTTTGACTGAAAAACGCTCCAGGCTTGATTGTATGGACGGGTCATTGGGGTCAAGCAGTTTTGCTTTTTCGTAATAACGTTTTGCTTCTTCAATGTTTTTAAGCGATTCATAACACAGACCAATGTTGAAAAAAAGCGATGCTGTTGCCATATTCATCTGATGGGCCTGCAGCAAATAATTCAAGGCTTCAGCATATTTGCCCTGTGATACCAATAATATTCCCAACTGATACAGAACATCGGGATTATTGGGGTTCATTCTCATTGCATTGTTAAGGTATTTAAATGCATTGTCCATATTCTGAATGGTAGCGCTTATGATGCCTATGCGGTAGTTTGCAGTAAAATTATTGGGATTTACTGCAAGCAATGCGGAATATAATGAAATTGCTTTATCCCATTGCTTGTCTTTTTCATATACCAGTGCAATATTTTCATAGAGTTTTTCTTTGTATGCAATTACATTCATGATGTATTGCCGCAGTTGAGGCGTGTATTCACCTGCCCGCCTCAATTCCATGAGTGCCTGCATCTCACGTTCGTATTGTTCCTGCAGTCCATAATATTCGGATTGTTTTACAAGCTCGTTAATCCGCTTTGCATAGAACATACGCAGTTGCAGTGTAGTAGCCCAGTATGGGATTTTATTGGCAAGCCCTGTAACGGCATCATTGGTATTAATAACAGTATCAATAAAACTATTTGGGTATATTGTTGCATCAGGTTTACCAAACTGCAACATTACAGCATTGTTTTTATCATTGTGCGGTAATATCGATTCTACAGATGTATACAGTATATAGGATAATGCATGCTCAGGATTAATGAAAAGGTTTGAAACGTCTGTTGTCTGAATGAGATTTTCCAGTTTTTGCATCTGTTCCTGGGCAATAGTAAATCCGTCCTGTTTATCTGTTGCGCCAATAATCATAAGATTACCGTATATGGCAACCATTGAATGCGCAAAATGCTTTTGCAGGGCTTTGCCAAGACTATGTAGTTGCTCTGGCGCTATATGGGTTATGTCAATAATGATAAAGTAGTAATCATCAACATGCGGTTTGATGCTGGCAATGTATATTTCATAAAAGTGAAAGGCATACATGTAATGGTCAAAAATGTTAGGAATATCAATGATGGTCCCTTTTTTGTCTTTTAATCCACGGAGGATATCGCTATTGATGGTGGCATACTTTTCAACACCGGTTATGGTTGGTTTTTGATAATCAACAATACGCTCCGGTATGTAATCAATAATAACAGGTGCAGGTACCAGGCCGTACAGATTGTTTATAAAGAATTTATGATAGCCATCAATAATAATGGTGTGTCCGGAACCTGCAAAAAGGCTTGACAGCACCGCTGCCCGTTTCATATCGCGTGCAAAGTGATCGGTGAGTGAACATGCAGGTATCCCCTGTATATACGCTGTAGCGGGTTGTGTGATAAATGATGCATTAAAATTTGCCGTTGCCACGGTGTCATATCCGTTGCAGAATCTGTTGACCAGTGTATTTGAAAATGGCAGTTTAAAATAAATATGCGTAATGATAATGGCAGGAATAAATAGCAAACTTACAACAAAATAGAGTATTGACGGTATAGAACGTTTTGTATTTTGCAAAAGATACATGCCAGGGAAGATAATAGTGATAATTGCCAGAAGGTAAATGAGTATAAAAAACCACAGGTATGTTAGTTCTATCCATAAAAATGCAATTATTATTGGGATTGGAATGATAAAGAACGAAAAAAGCAGTATGGTATATCGTGACTGGTGATTATTTTTAAGGATAATCTGTTTAAGGGAAGTGCCAAACGTTAATCCCGAAAAAATACTGAAGGGCAGTGCAGTCATAATACTGACATAGTAAGGAATATCATTGCTGTGGATTATAATAATAAAACCTAAAAAAAGGAATGGATAGAGCATCTCACCGTAAATAAAAACGGTGTTGTTTGTTTTTAAATACTGTGAGGCGATAGTTCCTGCAACAAAGCCTGCTGCAACAGCAATCACTGAATAGAAAATAATTTCCAGGAATAACCCATACCGTGCAACGATACTCAGAAGTATAAGAATAATAAATATGCTTATAAATGAGACATTGCAGTATGTGAACAGAATATCGTCCCGTGAGGTAATTACACGTTCTTCTGCAATACCGCGTGAAATGATTGCTGGTGGGCAAAAGGGGAGTGACAGGAGTATGGTAAACACACAGGATAGTATAGGTAATAGAACATAAAGAATGAGATAGTGTTGATTATAAAATATAAAAAAACCAAAGCCTAAGGAAGCAATAAACGATACCAGAGCAACACATATAGCAATAAGTGCAGGATTTTTATTATCAATATAGTCGCCGGTGGTGGTTTTTAAGTAATACGGAGCTTTTATGCCTGTAAAAAAATATATGATAAATATCGCCCCATAGAGCAGCCAGTGGTACTGTTGAAGGATGATGCCATATACACTGAGGATGTTATGATACACAAAGACACCTATGACAGGAACTATCGCTACACATACTACAATGATTTCCTGTATAACAAAAATAATCCTGTGATTTTGCAATCGTTTTAAAATACTGTTGCCTGCAATAATACCAGCCAGTAACCCTGAAAATGCAAAGGTCAGGGTGTATTTCCATACAGGCAAATACAGCGCAAGTGAGCTTACGTACAGGGTACTGAGAATGGTAAAAACCACCAGGGTGGCAATGGTGAAAAATATCGAAAATAACACAAACCGTCGCTGGGTTATACTTGAATAGTTGAATTCTTGTATGTTCATGTTTTGAATAATTTCTCCTGTATAATACTGAATTTATTTTTAATGGTACCCCATTAGATTATGGTATCGTGATTTTTGGGTGCCAGTACTATAATGACCTGATGACTGAAACCGCAGTATTGAGCAAATCCCTGATACAATAGGCACTGAAAGATGCATTGTTATGACATAGTACACGCTATCAGTAAAAATGACAAGAATTTTTCTATAGTAAATAATTATTAAGATTTTTTCGTGATTTTACCGTAAATTATATATAGAAGCTTTTGGACTTTTTTTGTTGCAGTATTTTATTACATTTGATATATATACAATAGTAGTATGTGGAGCGTATATGCAATCAAAAAATATATTTGAATATATACCTGAAGACAATCTTGTTGTATTGTTTGTATTAATGGTATGTACAGCAGGGTTATATTATTTCTGGTGGATTGCCCGTGTAAGCCGCATTTTCTATGACAATCCTGTTACCAACATACTGCTTACCATTCTCACGGCTGGCTTGTGGCTCATTTATCTGACTCTTAAATATATGCAGAAATCTGAAATGCTCAATGGCAGGCAGATGCCCTGGTATATGATTTTATTTTTGCCCATTGGTTTTTTGATTATTCAGCACAATATAAATGAGCGGTATTTCACAAGTCAATAAATCATCAGGAGCCATTCATGATTGTACGATGCAGCGAATGTAATGCAGCCTATCAGGTTGATGATGAAAAGGTAGACAACAAGCGTTTTGCATTTACATGCCCCAAATGCAAGGCTCATGTTATTATTAATAACCGTACAGATACAGCACCAGACACCAGTTTTGATGATATGCTCATGACACATGCGGGAGAAGAAAAGCCGGAAAAGATGGCAAAGGCTGCAGAAGAGTTTGATACTTTACTTAACGAAGAACCATTTGAAAAAGAATATACAGAAGAAAAAATTTCAAAAGCTGATGAAGATTTACTGGCAGATATTGAATCATTTGATGCAACTCAGGATAAAAAAGGAAAATTTAAGGATGAATTTGAGCCTGTTGAAAGCGAAACAATAGATTTATCTGATTTTTCTGCTGAAGAATTGAAAAGTGCTACTGAAGAAATAACCCTGCCGGAAGAGCCCCTTGAGAAAGATTTATTGCTCGATGAAAATATTAAGGCTGATGAGATTTTTTCCAGGGAAAAAGATGTTGATGAAAGTATCACTATAGATTTGGATACCCTTGACATACCCCTTGATGAATCAACAGTCATTGAAGAAGCCAGGATGCCCATGGAGACATCAGTCCTTGAAAAAGAAGAACCATTGGTGGAAGATACTGGTTTTGATGATATTTTAGTGTCTGATGAAGAAATTCCTCAAAAACCAAAACCCAAAAAAGCGCCTGAACAAGAACCAATAGATGACATCACACTGGATCTGGATTCACTTGATATACAGCTGGATGAGCATGAAGAAGTATTGCCGGGTGAACAGATAATTGAAGAAGACGAAAAGCTAACACTGGAAGATGCAGGAATAACAATTGATGAACTTATAGAAGAAGAAAAAAAACAATCACTTGAAGAGGAAGAAGACTTAAAGCTTTCTTTGGATGAAATTGAGCCCGGCCTTACGGTTGATGACCTGCATAAAGAGCTTACGGAATCAGAAATAGATAACTTAATGTCACAAGAAATTGAATTGCCCCAGGTGGATCTGGATAAATTTGAACTGGAGGAAGGTGAGGTTAAAGAATTTGCCCCCCAGGAGCTTGAATACGCTGAAAAGGAAAGCTATGATTCAATACCTGAAGGTTTTGTCAATTTGACCATTGATTATGCACTTTCATACTCACGGCCCGGAGCATTAGCACGGCTTTCAGGTATATATTTGATTTCATTGTTACCGCATATAGTTGTAGCTATTGTGTATGAACTTGTTGCAATCATTACAGGTTTTTTAAACTGGTGTGTGTTGTTATTTACCGGACAGTTCATTGATGATTTTGCCGATATACAGCAAAATACGCTTCGTTATTATATTGATATACTTGCTTCAGCGGTACAGATAACTGATGACAGGCCGGTATATGCCGGCAGGCCAAAGATTGAACATAGTCTGCAGCTGGACATTGTTTATCCTTCAGAACCTTCACGGTTACTGGCATTTTTGCGAATGACGGTTGCAGGAATTTTATTAGCAGCACTTCCCCATATACTATTGCTTGCGGTTTTAACACTGGGTATGCTTATTCTGATACCTGTTGGCCTCATCAGTATCATTGCAACAAAGCGCTGGCCATCCCTGTTGTTTGATTTCATGTACCGGTATTTGCGCTATTATTCCAGAGTAAATGCATACATCATGGGACTGGTTGATAAATACCCTTCATTTATTTTTTGATGGACATACCGAATGGCATTCATTACAGTGCCGCAATAAAAATATACATAGCAATCTATGGACATTCATTCTATTATACATACTGTGTTTAGCAGCGGCATGCTGTCGGATTATATCCATGATTTTGAGTATCGTGCCATTCAGGAACAGATGGCAACCTCTATAGCCCGGTCATGGTATGACCCCAAACACATTGTCATTGAAGCGGGGACCGGTACAGGCAAAACGTTTGGCTATCTTCTTCCTGCTGCTCTGTTTGCGCTCTATGAAGATGTTAAAGTGGCGATAGTTACTGAAACAAAAGCCCTTCAGCAGCAATTGATTGTAAAAGATTTACCTGTGGTTGCCTCAATACTAAAAGACATAACCGATAGTTCCCTGCAATATGCCCTTTGCCTGGGAAGTGTCAATTATCCCTGTTTCCGAAGGCTGCAGCATGTCATTGATGCCGGTAGTTTTGATAAAAATTTTTCAAATGATATAGAAATCCTGTATAAGCTTTTAAAGAAAAATCACACTCTTACGCGGTTTGACGTTCAGGTACCTGATGCACTGTGGAATACAATCTGCCGTGAATCAGAATTATGCTCAATGAATAAATGCAGGTATAAAAGCACCTGCTCATATATGGAGGCACGCAAACGATGGCAGCAGGCACACATCCTTGTCATGAATCATTATCTCTTTTTTTCTAATATTGCTGCGTCAAAGTCACTGGTGCCGGATTGCAAGGCTGTGGTATTTGATGAAGCACATTCACTGGAAAGGATTGCCTCAGGCCAGCTGGGATTTGCCATAAACAGCCAGCTTCTTAAAGAAACACTGGAACATATGATTCAAAGAAAAAAGGGCGCTTCCCTGGTAGAACGATGGTTGCCCCATGCCATGCATCAGGTTGCTATTGAAGTATTTGATAATGCATTGCGCCAGATTCAGGTATGCAAATCTGTTTGCAATGATATGATACAGGATCTGCAAACACTCAGACTGCGTAATCCTTTAGAACAATGCCTGCCATTGCTGAAGGCCCTGGAAGAGATCATTAGCGTACTTGAAAAAGTGGAAGCCGAAAAACTTGATGAAGACATGCGTTTGGAATATGAGTACCGCAAAAGCATTATTATGAATACCTGCAATGATCTGGGCATGATTGTATTGATGGATGATGATAGTTACGTTTACTGGCTGGAAAAAGGAAAAAATGGTCATGGTACTGTTACCATGTGCGGACAGCCACTGGATGTTGCTTCAATTATCCATAAAGAGGTGGTGGAATATTATGACCATTTGGCATTTGTTTCGGCAACATTGAGCGTTAACAATACTTTTGACTACTTTGTAAAGAGCATTGGTCTTTCAAATGTGCACACACTACCATTGCCATCACCGTTTGATTTTGCCAGTCAATCGGTGTTATTCATTGACAGGGAGAATGTGGACCCGTCAGAAGAAGCCTTTATTCATAATGCAGCTGAAAAAATAAGGGAAATCATTATAATGGTGCAGGGCCGTTGCCTTGTCCTTTTTACTTCCTATGCAATGCTTGCAAAAATATATGAAAAACTTTGTGATACGGTGCCATATACCATCTTTTCTCAGCATATGATGAATGCAGCCACGGCTTTGCAGGAATATATTGCATGTGATAATGCTGTGCTTCTTGGTACGCATTCATTCTGGCAGGGGGTTGACCTGCCGGGCGATCTGGCGCGTGCAGTCATTATCGTGAAACTTCCCTTTGAAGCGCCGGAAAACCCTGTGGTTCAGGCACGCATTGAAAAAATACAAAAGGAAGGCGGCAACCCATTTATGAGCTATCAGGTTCCCAATGCAGTACTGCTATTAAAACAGGGTTTTGGGAGGCTTATTCGCAGATCAACCGATAAAGGCATTATTGCAATTCTTGATCCGCGCATTGTTACCAAAGCATATGGCAGGATATTTTTATCTTCACTTCCTGACTGTAACATAGTGTATTCATTGGAAGAATTAAAAAAAGCATATAGTAATTTATTAGCATAAAGCATGGTGCTCAGGTATTGCGCCTTCATTCACAATGAGCTCTACGGATTGTTTTAAGCCCTGACTATAGTTTGAGCACCAATACCACTTTCTTTCTTCTTTGGTTCTTTTGGGCAACCATTTTAATAATTTTAAACAAAACTCTTAACCGGATATATTATTGAATACTCAATAATATCTGCTAAAACAAATCCTAGTATATCATTATTTTCATAAAGACATACCTTGAAAAATTTTTTCCTGCTTTGAATGTTTTCTATAGCATACTTTTGATATGCTTTTTTTGCTTTTTCTTCCATGCTAAAGTAAGAGAATGTTTTTATTTCCGGAAGCCAATTCTTGCAGAACTGTTCTTCGTACGTGCGGGCAATTTGGAAGAGACATTACCTCGCCAGCCAACGAGCCAGGTGCAAGTTGTTAGAAGAAGTTTCGCTATTTTTTATTGAAATTAATATTTATTTTTTCAGTTAACCACTTATACGATTTTATCAATTCTTCAAATTTAGCAATATTTTCTATAAAACCATTTTTAGTTCTTGAGGATAAAACGAATACCACAATTACATTTTTTTCATCTAAATACCCAATTGCTTCATAGTTACCGTAATTATCTCCAGAAACATAATAGATTGTTACTTTCTTTTTATCCATTGTGTATATTTCATTTGATTTTGTTATTTGTATTTTGCGGTGTTTTTCTTTAAGGTTTTTTATTTCTAATTTAATATAATTTGAAATGTCATTTTGTTTTTCATTTTTAGTTGTTGTATTAATATACATGACTACATCACTTTTTTTCCAATTTGAGCCTTTAGGATAAAAAACTACATTTACTCCATTAGGTCTACCACTTTCATTATCTAAAATCCAATCACCTTGAGCTGATATTAAAAAAGAATAATTGGTGCCATAAATGATGCCGCTTTCAAGATTGCTTTTTTCATTTGCATAATTAATGCTAATTAAACAAAAAGTAGTCACTAATAGGAAAATTAATTTTTTTAACATTTTGTTCTGGCCCCGATTCATCAAGCACTATTTTTGCCTACTTTATAATAATTCTTCAAAGGATCCACTCGCTACTGTACAACTC
>DYLU01000014.1 GCA_020721905.1 Leptospira biflexa
CCTGAATTGCTCAAACACCCGCCCAATAGGAACCATGCGGATTAGCATAAGATGTTCCTGAAATTCACGGATGACGCGGTCAACACCGTACAGGGCATTATTTAAACGATATGCCTTTTCATCTTCTATCTCTTCAGCTATTCGTTTAATCCCCGAAAAACCAATGACCATTTCACCCAAAAGGTTCATCAAGCTATCTACCTTTTTAGCATCAACTCTCAATGTTGAAGTACTCAGATGCTTCTTAATGCTCTCCTGTTCTTTTAATGCCAGCGATATATCATTTTCCTGCACATACCCTTTTGTAACGGCTATCTCACCAACCTTCTTTTTTGATTTTTCATGTTCATCCAACACATCTTCAAATTCTTTTTCAGTCAGGATTCCCCTTGAAAGCAAAAGCTCACCCAATTTTGGAACATCCTCAATAACAGGTTGTGCAACATAGTTTTTTGTGACATCGGTAATGGTTATTTCATTGTCATCCCTTACAAAAATAAACACATCATCAAGAGCTTCTTCTTTGTTTTTGGTTTTTAACACAACATCCCATGAAATGTAACATCTTTCAGGATCCAGATCATCTAAAAGGGGCACATCGGCACGGTTAACCCGCAATTCAGTAAAAATTCCCAGCAATGCAAGGTCCTCCATGATGATAAGGGGATCAATGCCATATTTAAAAATATCATCACGAAATTTAGCTTTTATCCTGAAAAAATTATATACAGACTGTATTTCTTCAGTTTTTTCTTCTTCAACGGTTTTTTCTTCTTTTATTTGAAGAATTGATTCAATATCATTAATTTTTGACTTTAATATAGCAAACTTTTCTTCAAGCTTTGATGGATCTTCTTCAGAAAACAGGCGCAATCTGATTACATCAATGCTGGCAAACACTATATCTGCTAAAAGGTCATTCATGGGAAGCACACCATTGCGCACTGAATCCAGAATATTTTCCAGGGCATGAGTAAACTGATACACATCATCATACCCTGCCATCCCCGAACCACCCTTTAATGTATGCACATACCTGAATATTGAATGAATTAATTCAGGATCTTTTGCTTCCTCATAACGAACTATATCATTTTCTAAGTTTTCCAGCAGTTCCTTTGTTTCAGCCAAAAAAACCTGCTTTATGGCATCATCCGCCATGTATTTTCCTCCAATACCTGTTATTAAAACTCTTCAAATCCCTCATCCATAAGCTTATTATTATTTTTTTCTTTCTTTTCTTCTTTTACCGTTGGTTTTTCCACCTTCTTTACTGCTACTTTCTTCCCTGCTTCTGTTGCATGCAAATGCAATTCCCTGTGCTTGCTGCCATACACCTTCTCGGTTATTTCTTCCCGTATCACAAAACGCTCCATCATGCTTGCAAGCTCCTGTGCCTGATTTGCCATCTCCTCACTGGCACTGGCTGTCTCTTCCACTAATGCCGCATTCTGCTGTGTCATGGTATCTAAATCCGATACTGCCACATTGATCTGGTCTATACCCTGTTTCTGTTCATCGCTGGCTGTTGCTATCTCGGTTATTGTCTTGTACAACTCCTGTATTGACTGCATGATCTCCTTCAACGCCTCACCACTCTTGTTTACCAGCGTTGTTCCCGTATCTATCTTATCCAGTGAATCACGTATAAGCTCCCCTATCTCCTTTGCCGCACTGCCCGAACGCTGCGCTAAATTCCGCACTTCCCCGGCTACAACCGCAAAACCACGCCCCTGCTCTCCTGCCCGCGCTGCTTCTACCGCAGCATTTAATGCCAGCAAATTTGTCTGGAATGATATCTCATTGATAAGCGTTAATATTTCGCCTATGCGCTTACTTGATGCATTAATCTCGTTGATTGCTACCACCGCATCGTTTACCAGTTCATTCCCGTTTCTGGCCATATCCCGCGTCTTTTCAGATATCTCATTTGCCCGTGTTGCATGATCGGCATTCTGCTTTATGGTTGCTGTTGCCTCCTCTATGGTTGCTGCTATCTCCTCAAGCGATGATGCCTGCTCGCTTGTCCTCTGCGACAGATTTTCATTCCCGTTTGCTATCTCATTGACTGCCTGCGTTAAATTGCTCACCGCTACCTTAACCTCGGCTACAAGACGCTCAAGGTTATCAGCAGCCATATTTAATGAGCTGGCCATTGTACCAACCTCATCCTTTTGATTAACATCAATTCTTTCTCTGAGATCCCCTTCTGACAGTGTTTTTGAAAAAATTACCACTTTGCTTAAAGATTTTGAAATAGATTTAGCAATAATATAGGTAACAATAACAGCAATCACTGCTAATATAAAAAACATCAAAATAGAGTTTATGTATAACGAACGTATTTCTTTTTGGACATCCTCAATATAAATACCTGAACCTACTATCCAACCCCATTTTTTATAAGCTTGTACATAGCTTATTTTAGGAACTATTTTATCAGCCTGATCTTTATACTGCCACATATAATCTACAAAACCGCTCCCCTTTTCATTACAAACCCTGACCATTTCAACAAATAATCGTTTCCCATTGGGATCCGCCAAATCACTGATATCCTTACCATCAAGATCGCTTCGATATGGATGCATAATCATATTAGGATAGAAGTCATTAATCCACAGGTAATCTTTATTTTCAGGACCATAGCGCATCGCTTTTATAATCTCTATAGCCCTTGATTGGGCCTCCTCCAGCGTAATAATACCATCGCCAGATTTTTTATCGAGATCCTGTATAATTGAAATTGCAGTTTCTACTATATCCATTACCTTTTCTCTTTTTTTATTCATATATGACTCTTCCACAGCTGGTAATGCATATAAAAAAACAGCTACACCAAAGAAAATAATCATCACAATACCAAGCGTGATTATTTTATACTTGATTGAAAGATCCATCCACTGTGATGAAATTTTACTCATAGTTATCCCCCCACTATTTTTTATCTAATAATCATTTGACGGTAAATAATTATAAGTAACACTAAAGTAAAAATCAACAAAATTATTTATTGTTTTTCTCTTCAAAATACAGTGCTGCATCAAGCACATCCATATACACGCCGTCAAAACCTGCACATACAATTTTTCCTACATAACTGAGATTAAATTTTTCTTTATCATTATTCCCATACACAATCTCTTTCCATTGACTATGCCAGTACAGTACTTTATAATTGCCTTTCCAATCCGGATTTTCCTTTTCCAAAAACGCTGGTTTATTTTTTCCCCACTCCTTTTTCCAGTAAAAGCGGTAATCCTCTGCTTCCCCAATTGACATATACGCAATCACAAGCCTTCTGTTACCATTTGGTTTTTTTTGTAATACCAAAACATCATCGTTTGTTAAAAGCTCTTCTCCAAAAAATGCATCAATAATCAGTATATCATACCATGTGTGCGATAGTGACTGTATAAATTCATCTTTGTTTTTAAACTTTTCAGGATTTATTAAATACAAAAAATTTTTTGCCTGCGATAGTTCCTGTATAGGTGCACTATTTTTATTAAATATCCATGAAGGAATAATTGAACACGCACGATTGGTCTGGAAAGAAATGAACCCTTGCCTCAACGATTTTGCAAATGAATTATTTGCCTGTTCTTTAGTTTTAACATAATCAATAACCAGCACAGGTTTTTTATGCTGTGAAAATATTTTTAAATACGATAAATAATACTGTGTAATCTCAGGCGGTGTTTGTATACCATCTTGATTTTCGTATCCGTAAAAGAGCTCTTCAATACCAGTTGCATCAAGTGCCTTTATATAGTCTTTTGCTACTTTACCATTGGGATTACCATTAATGGTAACCAGTTCCAGTGCATTTTGTCCAATAACTAAAAATTTAGGATTGTGTTCTCTGGCTTTTTGACTTATAGATATAACCAGATCACGCATTAGCTCACGGTAATCAGGTTTACCTGCATTGCACTGTGTAATTAATAAAAATATGGATATACCAAAAATAACCATCCTGAGCATAGGAATACCTCGCTGTATGTGTTATAATCTTTAGAAAGAATGTATTTCATGACAAATAGTACAATGATGCAATTATTTTTTATACTCGTTATTCGGATGGTGGCAGTGATGATTCTTGAGGGAAAAAGAAAAAAGTAAACAGATGCTATTATGAAACAACCTGTGATGTACAATTATAAATACAAGTACCACTTCTTCCAAATGGCCTCATAAAACTATTGTTCATTCAATGGAACAGCATTAAAAAATTTATTATCACAAAATCGTATTGCTTAATGTTTTACAGTCTGAGACAGCATCATTACAATGGTATATAGCAGGCAAAAACCTCTTAACATATTGAGGGATACTACAAAGCAATTGCTCATTAGCAGTAACTATCGCCCAAACTTACCAAACTGGCAAGCATTAAATTCCTCATCCACCACCAGATGTGGTTGAACATGATGTTTTAACACTGCTACTTGCAAATACGGAAAATATTTTTTCAGTATTGTTTGAATGGCAATACGGACACTCCGATGCTTTTGTATCACCCATCTTTCTTAGTTGGCTGAATATCATGTTACAATCATTACATTTAAACTCATACACAGGCATAATGACAGCCCTCATTTGTAGCATTAATAAAATATAAAATAGTATTTCATGAATTACAACATTTCATTATATACTTAATTATTGGGGATTTCAATTTTTTTATGCTTATTTTTTTTGCTTAGATTTGTACTTGCATTTTCGTCTTATTTAAAAGAAACTATTCATACAAAATTTTTGCTGATAATTGAAAAATTTATTACCTGCGGAGGATACATGGATCTACACCTCAGTAAAAAAGTTGCTGTCATTACTGCTGCAAGCAAAGGATTGGGGAAAGCTGTTGCATTGCAATTATCAAAAGAAGGCGCAACCTGTATCATTTGCTCGCGCAATAGTAACTCTATAAAAGCCACTGCTGGTGAAATTACACAGCAAACCGGAAATGACGTCATTGCACTTCCCTGTGATGTAACCAACACTGACGACATTGCTAAACTTAAAGATGCGATTCTGAAAAACTATAACACAGTGGATATACTCTTCACCAATGCTGGCGGGCCACCGGCAGGATTTATCACAGATTTTTCATTGGAAGACTATAAAAAGGCAATTGAACTGAATTTAATAAGTGCCATAAACCTCATTTATGCTTTTTTGCCGGTTATGCAAAAACAGAACTATGGAAGGATCATTGCTTCAACATCTATAACCGTAAAGCAGCCGCTGGATAATCTGGTTTTATCCAATGTGTCGCGTACTGGCGTCGTTGCATTTATTAAAAGTATCGCTAATCAATATGGTAAATACAATATCACAGCAAATACTGTTGCTCCCGGATATATTCTCACCGACCGTTTAAAGAGCCTGATTGAATTGAAAGCACAGCAGGAAAACACAACATATGAAAAAGCCCTTGCCGGTTTTTCTTCAGAAATACCTTTGCAGCGTATTGGCACCCCTGAAGAGTTTGCCGCACTGGTTGCATTTTTAGCATCACAACAGGCAGGCTATATTAACGGGCAAACCATCCTTATTGATGGCGGGATGTATCCGGGGCTTTTTTAATCTTTTTTTAACCTGTGCAATATTTTATCATTTAACAATTATTTGTGATAAAAACATCAGCACAGCGCATAAGTATTTTGGCATCTGATTTTCATAAACTATGGCATACATTATAGCTCTATAATAATCCCCACCGGGCAGTGATCAGATCCTGCCACCTCTTTTTGAATAAACGCGTCTTTGACTTTGGGTACAAGGTCATTGCTTACAAAAAAATAATCAATTCTCCATCCAATGTTTCGTTCACGTGCTTTTGTTTTATAATCCCACCACGAATAGTGGCCGCCTTCCTTCACAAATAATCTTAATGTGTCGGCGTATCCTTTTTCAATAAACGCATCAATCCACGCACGCTCCTGTGGCAAAAAACCTGATACATTTTCATTTTCCTTTGGGCGTGCCAGGTCAATTTCAGTATGCGCAGTGTTCACATCACCACACATTATAATACCATTACCTTTCTTTCGCAGTGCTTCAGCATGGTTTAAAAATGCATCATAAAAATCCATTTTATACTGCAATCGTTCCCCGGATTGCTTGCCATTTGGAAAATAGATATTATACAACACAAAAGAATCATAGTACGCAATAATAATACGTCCTTCAGTGTCAAAACGTTCAATGCCAAATCCAGTTTCAACCTTTAAAGGTTTAATCTTTGAAAACAACGCAACGCCGCTGTAACCTTTCTTCCGGGCAGTAGAAAAATATGTATGGTAACTATCGGTTTTTATAAGTTCTTTGGGGAATTGATCTTCTGATGCTTTTGTTTCCTGAATACATATTATGTCGGCATTTTCTTTTATAAACCAATCATAAAAGCCTTTTTTGTATATGGCTCGTATTCCATTTACATTCCAGCATAATAATTTTGAATTCATTGCTATTGCCTATAATAAAATAAAAAATAAATAATAAAAATTTATAATGAGAAAAAACTTGCAGGAGTATATTACTTTGTGTATCATATATCACACGGTAACATTACTGTATATTTTATCACGGTACAATTTTTATAACTTCATAAACGCAACAACAATGGTTGTAGCTGAAACTATCAAGCCAAAAGTCCATATCATAAACTGATATAGTCGCCGTATCATTAGATCAAATCTATTTTCCAATAATTCCATACGTTTTTCAAGCAATTCAAAACGTTTATCTACCTGCTCAAAACGCTTATCCACCTGCTCAAAACGTTTTTCTACCATTTCAAATCCTCTCAGCATCAATTCACGCTGATGCTTCAATTCTTCTTCCACACGAACCATGCGTTCACGCAATTCAATTTCATATACCACAGGAGGCTTTGCAAAACTCTGTTCAGCTAATATACGCCCAATATTGTCTTTCAAATAACTTTCTATCAATTCAAAATCTTTTTGTTCTATTGCCAGAACGGACCTTTGTAATCAATTATATTTGTTAAAAATGTATAAGAACATATATCAATATACTATGATACTACAGCTCTGTCAATATATAATTTTTAGTAAACCCAATTATACTATGCAAACGTAGTTCATGTAAATATATCCACACAAGCATTTATAAAACCGCCATTCTTTTACAAAATATCCAGATTCAACTGCTAAAAACCACTAAACAGTTTGTTATCGTAACATTGAAAAACGGCCTTTATTGCTTTACCGATCTCATGATTTTCATAAAAACAACCAGAGCAATAAGCTCTGATACAATTGCAAATGCTATGATGTAATTGATATTAATTTCGTATAACCATCCCATGAGCGAAGCTCCAATAAACATACACAACCCGTATGCTGTATTGAATATCCCGTAACCGGTACCACGCTTTTTTAGTGACGTTAAATCTGCAATTGCTGCACGCATGATTGTTTCGTGTATTGCCATCACCAATCCCCACAGAATAATGCCAATGGTCACGGCTATCCAGTTAAAGGCAAAAGCCAGTACAGGAACTATCGCCGACAGTACTGGAATAATAAATAGTACCGATAATCCCTTTTTATCATAAAGCCTGCCAATGATGATTGCAAACACTGCATCAACTCCCATGGCTGCTGCATACAAAAGCGGAATGCCAGCATCAGAAACAATTGCATGAGTTTTTAAGTGATATGCAATAATGGGAAATGCAGCAAACCCAACAATGGCAAAAGCAGAAAACGCCGTGTAAAGCCAGAAAGTACCCGTCAAAATATCGGGAAGATTTTTAGCTGCTGCCCTTTCTTCAAACTTTTCTGGATGTGGAATCAGTATTCTGGTAATGATTAATAACACCATAAGCAGAGCAAACGGAATCCACATAACAGTGTATCCCAGATTATAATCAACCACATATGCAAATATTGCCGTGAACATGAGTGGCCCTGCAATTGCACCAATCTGATCCATGGCTTCATGCAGGCCAAAACCCATGCCGCGACCCACCTGCGTTGTTACCTGCGAAAGCATGGTATCTTTTGCAGGACTGCGCAGCGCTTTCCCCAAACGCTCACCAATCATCAATATTGCTGCAACCTGCCACAGTCCGGTGAGTGCTAAAAGAGGTACCGTAATAAGCAGCCCATAGCCAATGATGCTAAATATCCAGTATGCTTTTGTTTTATCGCTTAAATATCCTGATACCAACCGTATTGCATAGCCAATAAACTCGCCCAACCCGGCAACAACGCCAACCCACAATGCATTGGCACCCAATTCCTTTAAGTACTGGGCGTTTACACTGCGAGCACCTTCATAGATGATGTCACCTAATAAGCTAATGAATCCAAAAAGGATTATAAATTGATATGCTCGTTTCTTAACATCAGTCATCAGTTTTCCTCCATATCACGTAGTGCAAAAATCCAGCGCAGATACCGCTTTATATCATGTATGCTCATATTGTATCCTAAATACACGCCGTCAACCCACAGCTCAAAGTGAAGATGCTGTCCCCATTTCTTCCCCTGTGCTTCCCCTAACAGTCCTGAATTGCCAACCCAGCCAATACGCTGTCCTTTTTTTACAATTGTGCCAACTGTAATTGATTCATCAATTTTTGAAAGATGATTATATGCAGATAGCACACCATTGTTATGATCTATCCATACCTGCCTGCCGCCAAATGAGCGTTTTATAAACGTTGCAGGATTTTTTTGATAGTATTGCGATAGGGACTTCCATTCATCCTCGGCAGGTGGCTTATAACTAATATCAGCACGCACCACTACACCATCATCACAGGCTAACACTGGCGTATTTTCATCTACAGGAATTGGCAGGAAATTATCTTCATTGAAATAATAAAAGATATCAAGCCCATAATGAATCCCCCCGCGGTACCCTCGGGGTGCATTGGGATACCCTGAATCATTTTCAGGAAATAAGCCGTTTTTTATGGGAAAACAGAGATTATACAATCGTTTGTCAAAATATTGTAACCTGGCGCTGCCTGCATATACAGCAATCTCAGCTATTGCTGCGTAGCCGTCTATTATACACTCCTGAGGTATGTAAATTCTGAATGTGCTTGCATCAATACCACCCAGATTAATCTTAACAACGGGATCGTATGTTAGCTTTTTTTCAAACAGACCTCTTTTTTCTTTTTTTTTGAATTCATATTTTCCATAATCAAACCATTTACCATCATACATAAATTGTATAATACAGCAGGTAATAGTATTATAATTATCTTTGGTCCCGGCAGTAATTTCTATATCAGTCATGATGCGTTTAACACCAAAATCTATTTCAATCCATTGATCGCCTCCCCTTGCTGAAATCCACGATGTTGATTCATCATCATCCAGTGCTTTCTGGCCTTTATGGTTTTTACTGAAATTGCTGCTTGTGGCATAGTATACTTTTTGCTGAGTGTTATTGCCGCAGATTATATATTCTTTCCCCTGGGTAGTGCGCTTGGGAACTACATTTGCAATAAGAAGAAATGAAATCACTGAAGTAATGGCTTTTATCATATGTGCACCTGTAACCGTACCTTATAAATTCATCATATATTTTTTCCGCAGCACTTTTTATATTTTTTCCCGCTCCCACAGGGACAAGGATCATTGCGTCCTACTTTTATAGATTGTTCACTTTTTGGAGGTTCTCTGCGTTTGCTTAAAATTGTTGATTTTCTATATTTACTATATTCAATGAGTATACCCACTGTTTCGGGAAGATCTAAAATATTTTTAGTAAGCTCATTTTTAAATTTTTCTACATTAATCATACTAAGGAACTTATTGTCAACAGGAATCTTATCCGGATAACAGGTATAGGCTATCATATAAACAAGAAAAATACAAACGTATAACAGATCTTCTTCAATATTTAATTTTTTTAAAATTTCCTCCTCAGGTGGCAACCAATCTTCAAAACTAAGAATAATTCCCCGTACAAACCCATAACACCAATCCTGGATTAAATGAACACGTTCATCAGTCAGATTATTTTCACTTACTTTAAATGGAAATGCCAATGTATTTTTCTGTAAAGCTTTTGCATATCCATTTTGAGCTTCTACTAAATAGTGATTAAAATCAGATACATCCTCAAAGCTATCAAATACAGGTTGAGAGGTTCCAAAAATTGATGGGATTATCCTGTTTAATGGAACAAGCGGCGACGCAAGTGAAATGCAACACAAAAAACCATCCAGCTGAGTCATGTTAAATACATCAGGATTTAACGATGAGTTCAGATATTGTTGTAAATTTTGTCTGATTTTACCGGGAAGAAATGGTGCTATGCTCATAAGCTATATTACCATGTTTTTAAATATTTTATAAAAAAGAAACAACTGATGTTCTAAAAGATATATGGTGCTATTTAAAATCAATCATTTTTTATCATGCTTTTAATGTATATAAGTATTTTCTATAGTCATTACACCGGTTGCAGACTATTCAATTTCTTTTAAAAACGCATCGCGCATTAAAACAGGATTTCCGCTTTAAATATACCTATTTGCCCACATACCCTTCCTCTATAAATTTAATTAACGAGGTCATCACTTCATTAACTGGTGTTCTGACACCATGCTGTTTAGCCAGTGTAACAACGGCTCCGTTTAATGCATCTATTTCGGTACGGCGCTTTGCCTGTATATCCTGCAGCATGGATGAACGATGCTCCCCTGTTGATGGAAGCAATCTTGAATAAAAAACATCAATATAATCTTCCGCAGTATTATAATGCGTGCTGTAGCCTGCCTTATGCATGGTTTCAAATATCTCAGAGAATATATTATTCATGATGGCTTTTGTATACTCAGACTTCCCTAACTCGCCGTACGGCACATTAAAAATAGCACCCAATGGATTTAACGCGCAGTTATACAGCATCTTTGCCCATATATCCTTACTTACCTGTTCTGTCACCTCTGCGGGCATACCACCTTTTGTTAACTCACTGGCAAGTGATAGTAACTTTTTAGTATCTCCACCATACAATGAACCCATATGGATTGCATCAGCATGAACAGTGATGTCAACATGATGAAGCCCGGGCTTAATGTATCCTGTCATGACCCGTGCATTGAAGATTCTTTCTTTGTCAAAGTATTGTATAAATTGCTCAGCATTGCCCCATCCATTTTGAAATAATACTATGGGACATGTGCCAGTTTTATGTTCGTATTGTTTTAATACTTTTGCAATTGTTTCTGATAAGTATGATTTAATACAAACACAGATATAATCAATTTTTACATCATCAATTTTTTCTAATGTATCATAGACTTTAAATGCGCCAGGCTGTATAGAAAATTCCCCCAGCACTCCTGTTTGCACAATACCTTTTTCTTTCAGTGCAATAACCGTTGGTTCTACATCAATGATAGTTACATCGTTGCCTGCAGTAATAAGGCTACGTGCTAAACCCAATCCAACAGCACCACCACCAAAAATCAATATGTTCATAATGTGCTCCTCTTAACTGTATACATGGGACACAATAAGATTTCGTATCATCGTAATCCAGAATGACATAACGGACAAATCTTTGTGGTTCACTACTACAATGGATAAGGGTACGAATCAAGCATTTATTAATTATTCCATATCCTATTGCGGATTCCCGAAGTGCGCATGGTTGGATTATTAATCATTGCCACAATCAAATCTTTTTTGCCCAAAATTGTTAACTTTTTCTGTGCACGGGTAACTGCAGTATATAAAAGCTCCCGTGTTAAAAGCATTTTCCAATTTTCATTGTTTTCAACACTAACATGGGGCAGTATTAATACAACATCTTCAAACTCTGATCCCTGACTTTTATGTACTGTTATACTGTATGCCGGAACATAATTAGTAAGCAATGATGCATGTATACCACGATACCCCTCTGTAGAGGCAAAATATACCAGGCTATCACTTTTATTATATATTCCTATATCTCCATTGAATACCTGCAGGTTGTAATCATTGGCAGTAATCATAATAACCCTTCCGTGATACCATTCTTCAAATATGCCTTTTGTAAACTGTTGTTCAAGTATTTGATTAACTGTTTCAACTCCCCAGGGCCCTCTGTTAAACGGGGTAAGTATTCCCTTTTTAACGATATGTGCAAATGCAGCATCTGGAAAACTTTGACTAACAACTTTTGCAAAATGGCCATGAGAATATTTGGCTATTTCACTATATAGCCATTCAAGAGAATCATACTCCCTGCATTCCACATCATTAAAAGAATTATCCAGCACTGTAATGGCTTTTTTTACATCATTTGTTCTGATTGATTCAGCAAGTGCTGCTATACCACTATCTTCACTAAACCGGTAGGTTTTGTGCAATATAACAATACTATCCCGTAAAGAATGCGCCTCTTTACCCCCATCATCACATGGGATACTACATTGCCCGAGCAGTTTTTTCCCTTCATTGGTATATGAATAATGCAGAGCACCCCAACATACATCACCAAAGAAAGCACCCGCCTCAACCGATGAAAGCTGATCCTTATCACCAACAAGTATGATGCGTGCATCTTGTTTTAGTGCCTTAAGTAAGCGTGACATTAGTGGAACATCAACCATTGAACATTCATCAACGATAACAACATCGCAGGGAAGGGGGTTATCTTCGTTATAGTAAAATTCCAGTTCACCCTTTTGATACCCAAGCAACCGGTGAATGGTAGATGCATCAACCGGGAACAATCCTTTTATATCTTCACTTATGTTTTCTTCTTTAAATTGTGAAAGCGCCTGCATGAGGCGAGATGCTGCTTTACCGGTTGGTGCACACAATGCAATGGCGCAATTGGGTTGTTGTTTAAGCAACTGATACACAATTGCAGCAATAACAGTGGTCTTTCCTGTACCCGGTCCACCCGAGATAACACAGGCACGGTGGGTTAACGCAGTAAGCTGTGCAAGTTTTTGCTCTTTTGAAAAGGTTTTTTTAAATAATGACAAATTTTTTTCAACGTTTGCAAATAGTTCAGTATTTGCACTAATACCCTGTTGCGCATTTCTTTTGAAAAAAGTGCTGATAATATTTTCATAATTCCAGTACCTATACAGATAGCAACTCCTTTCACTGTAGACCAGTGGGCTAACCTTATCCACTCCATTACCAAAGGCCAAACATTGTGTTATCCTATGCTCTAATTCGTTAAATGAAGGAATTGTAATTTCAGGCATAGCATCAATATCATCGTACACACATTCATTTAATTTTTTATTGGCGATAGTTTCCAGTGAAAGACACGTATGCCCTGCAGCAGTGATATAGCTGGTAAGAAAAATTACTGATTTACCCACTTCATCCTTGCATTCATATTTTTTGCTTATAAACTCAGCAAAATGATAATGTATAGTTTTAATGAATTCTTTTTTTTCAGTAAATTCTTGAATCATGCTCTCACCGGATTGAAGAAGTCATTTATCTTTTCAATTAATACAGCATCAGGTTTATCATAAAATATCCCGTACTCATGTCCTTTCGTTGCATCAACACCACGAACAAAAATATAAAACACACCGCCAAAATTCTTTTCATAGGAATATGATTTACCAAACAGGTGTGACAGATAACGATGAAGCGCAACCGTATAGATGGTATACTGTAAAAAATAATAATGCGATATTATAGCACTGCTTAGTTTACTCCTGTGATATGCATCAATACTGAATCCTAAAAGATTTGATTTCCAATCAATAATGTAAAACAAACCATCATATTGAAAAACCATATCGATATATCCGTGCATGAATCCATTGATATCGCTAAATGCAAGCTGCTTCATTGCCTGACTATATTCACCCGTAAATAAATTGTGTTGGCCAAAAACCGAAACAAGTTTTTTACTGTCAATGTCTTTTACAGGGAAATAAAACTCCAGTTCATGCCTCCGCTGATCTGCTTTTACTTTTGATAATGGTATAAATCCTTCTTTCAATGGCACCATGAGTACATTGTGCACCATCGCTGTTACTATATCTTTCCAATGTGCGCCAATAGCATAGTTCAAAAGAATTGAATGTACCATATCACTGAGTATGTGCCTATCAGCATCAAATGGTACTGTTTCAAATATTTTGTGTATGCATAAACCAGGGACAGCTCCGGCTGGAAATGTAAATGGCGACAGATCCGCTTTAGTATCTCTGTCAAGAACCGGCATATGTATTTCATCGGACTTTTCCTCTTCCCTCCTGTAGGTAAGAGATGTGTAGCTTGTAATCTGCCATCCCTGGTGAAGTGGATGCTGCAGTTGTTTTACCAATTGTGGCTGTGCAGGTGTTTCTGCCGGAATATTACCAGGAACAATATCAACTCCATATACAGGTTCAACTTTAATTGACTCACACGCCTTTTGTAATTTATTAATGTCATGAATAATTGTATAATTATCTAATTTAAAATTTTTAATAAAATGTGTAATTTTAGTATCCTCATTGAAATGGAAAAGATAACCCAACGCTGATGTATGCCTTTGATTAATATTTCCCCATGCTACATAGCAGCGATACTTTGCTCTTGTCATTGCAACATACGCAACTCTCAGCATTTCAGCTAATTCTTCTTTTTTCCCCTCCAGTTCCAGTTCTTCATATGGTATATCTGCTTTTTCAGCTATATAGTTTTTAACTTCCTGCTGGTCTTGACTTAGCTTAAAACACAGATATGCCCTATAATTATCATCTTTCATTTTATTTACTACATTTTTATGCACTAAAAAAACATCATCTAAACGCATTTCATCAAAAAGATAAGGACAAAATACAATTGGATATTCTAATCCTTTGCTTGAGTGTACAGTTACTATCTTTACTGCATTGGCATCGGACTCCAGGCGCAATTCCTGATCTTCAATAGTGACATAACCACTATTTGCTTTTTTAAGCCATTCCACCACTGCAACGGGATCTAATTTATTTGTTCGTTCAACTTTTGAGAGTATCTCAGCACAATGCATAATATTAGTAATGACTCTTTCACCATCGGGGAATGAACATATGCGCTCATTAACAGTAACTGTCGCCCCACTATTATTTTTTACTATAGCTTCATCTATAAACAACGCGGTAAGCATTACCACAATCCCCTTACGTTGCCACAGCTGCCTGTATTCTGCAAATTTCATCTTTATAGCATCAATGCCACCTGAGTGTTCCAGCTTTACAATGTCAAGAGCGCTATATCCAAGGATACTGGTAATCAATGCTCTTTTTATTACAGACGTGACAGCAGGATTGATCACCGCTTCAAGTATATGCAGCAATTCCCATGCTTCCTGTGTTTGGAATACCAATTCATTGCTGTGGATAACACTTTTGATATTGTATTTACGAAGGATCTTCTGAACAAGCGTTGCCTCAAAATTTTTACGTACCAAAATGGCTATATCGCTAAACCTGATTGGTTCTTCATTAATTGTATATCCGCCATTGACAAGACGCAGTATCTCCTGCGCAATTTTTTTTGCTATCATCTTTTGGACTATTGGAATACGTATAGGCTTACCATTTTCATTCATAAATAGCCATATATGAAACGCTCCATCTTTGTCAAAACCTGAATCACTTATATCTGATTTAACCTGATGATAGTCAATTTTATCGTGAATAAACGGATACTTAAGTCGGCTAAAAATGGTATTACAGGCATTTGTTAATGCATTTGTGGATCGATAGCTTTTAGTTAACACATATTGAGTATGAGCACTGTTTCTGGCATTAAGGTAAGCAAAAATATCAGCACCCCGGAATTTATAAATGGCCTGTTTGGGATCACCTATTACATATATCGTGTCTTCTTCTTTATTAAAATTAAAGATTGTGGTAAAGATTGAATACTGCAATGGATCGGTGTCCTGAAATTCATCAATGAGTGCTGCTTTAAAGCGGCCACGTACACGCTGTGCTAAGGGACTATTGGAATCCCCGTGTAATGCTGCATGCATGTCTTTAAGGATATCTTTAAACGACACTATATTCCATTCATTACGATACGATGCATACCGTTGTTCGCTGTAAATAACAAATTCGCGATACAAACCCAAAAGCTGTTGCTTGATTGAACGAATGTATATAATGCATGTGTCAATATATGTAAAAATTTCATTAAAGGTATAGGAAGGATTTGCTTTTTTATTCATTTTTGATACAATATTGGTAAGTGAAAATTTCTGAAGCCATTTATATATTGTTGAGTGCATTACCGTATCAAGTGAAAGGTTTGACACAAGTTCTTTTAACACCGTAAAATCTTCTTCTTTAAATGATCTTTTATTCAATACACCTTCTGCAATAGCAATGATGTAATTATTCTGTATCTGTTCTTTTTGATCAGTAAACAGCTTCTTTATATGCTGTATTAGTTCATTCAGACTTTGTGTAGTTTTCAGGATATCCTTTTGATTAATACGTATATCAGGAATAAATGCAATATCAGGATTATCAGGAATTTTGGACAAAAGATTTAAAAACCACTCTACAAAATTTTCTTTTTCCTGTACAAACAAGGTTAAGAACTGTTCTCCCAGCGGTACAATTTTTTCAAAGTAAAAGTCCTCAACAATCCTTTGATTATAAGAACGGACATCCTCAACTAATGTGCTACCAAAAAGAGAACGGCTTTCAAACGCAAATTCATTTAATGTTTTGCGGCAAAAGCTGTGTATGGTATAGATATGGGCTTTATCAATCTCACGTAAGGCAAATTGTAATTTTTCAATGAGTTCACTTGCTTCTGCTTTATAACCATCTGGCAAGCCCTCCTGTGTAATTGTATGCAAATACTGGTTGAGCTCAGCATATTTATTTTGTATTTCATCATTGCATTGTCCTGCAATCATATCACGCGCTATTTTTATCAATAATCGTATGCGCTTTCTAAGTTCTTCTGTTGCCGCATTTGTAAACGTAACAACAAGGATATTATCAATAGAATAGTCCTTCTGTATAAGTAAGCGCAGATACAAATGGCTTATTGCATAGGTTTTTCCAGTACCTGCACTTGCTTCAATGCAATTGATACCTTTCAGTGAATAATCAGTCAATTTTTTAACCTCAATTAGTTTACCCATAGTTATACGTTCACTCAATTTCGCAGTTTCGTACCATCTGATAAATGCGTTGAGCCAATTGTTTGAATTTTTCAAACAGTTTTTCATTATTAAAGATATCAACTTTATAAAAGGCTCTATTTATATATGGGTCAGCATACTCAGGTGTGCTGTACTGAGAGGCATTATAAAATGTATCTTCCAACCGATAGATGATATATTGGGTATTAGAATGTTTTTCCTGCATTTCTTTATAATACACATACGAAGTTTCCGGGAAAAACGGCAGTATGCGTGTATTCCCCTCTTTGAATATATGTATCAATTTTTCTATCCACTGAATTGCTTCATTTTTAGGCAAACTTTTATACATGTAAACTGTGCTGTCATTCTCATTGTCTTGACTTCCTATAAAATATGTTTCAATGTCCTCCTCTAATGACGCTGATACAATCAGATGCCATAAAAATGCTTTTAATCTATCATGTGGTTTTGGGCTGGCATAGCGGTAAAACACCTGCCTTTTTGCTATGGGACCACTACATAGTGTTGCACTGCCGGTTAGCGTAATACCCGAGGCTGATGTGAATATAATATCAACAGGTTGTGGCTCTTTATAATATTTTGTTACTGTCCGGGCAAACCGGTTTATCTTTTTGCCCATTGTATTCATAATAACATCGCCAAGGATACTATCGGGAATAGCACATTCTTTCTTTTTATAGTAACTATAGTGAGTAAACGAACCGCCTTCAATTATATGCCGTGCCATTTCATTTTGTATGAAATACCTTTTAAGCCCGGCAAATTCAAGGAGCTCATTACTTTCTAAAATAGGCACATCTTCATACAATCGTATACCTAATACATTCATAATAAAATACCTGCATGGATTAAGAAAGAAGTTAGTAAATTCATTAATAGAAAGTATGTGCGGATATTCAGCTGGAATAGAGTCCATAGCCAGTGACGTATACTCTGTTTTATTGGCAAATAATGATTTAGCTTCTTTTAACCACATAGGTGAATATGAATATAATGTACTACTGCTATCAAAGTAATCAGAATGGAAATGGTGCATATGATGCTTTGTGATAAGATAATCCCTGATCGAGTGCGTTTGATCTTCAATATAGTAGCCTTTTTCAATATATTCCAGCAATTCATTAACCACCATTGACGGTTCTTTGATACTTAAGTCAACGGGACTTTGCCCCTGATAGCTTATAAAAAGATATTTTTGAGCAGAGATAATACTTTCAAGAAAAAGATATCTGTCATCATTGCGCTTTGATCGTACACAACGTAACATTTTTTTCTTGTATACTTCATTTCTTAGTATGTCAAAACTCATTATTTCATCAAGACGTGGAAAATCCCCATCATTCATACCAAGCAGGCACATTACCTTAAAGGGTATACTTCGCATTGGCAATATCTGACAAAATGTTATTCCTCTGCTTAAAAAGTTGCTTCCAACCTTTTGCTCAAGGATATGAGCTGTCAGCCAATCTTTTATTACTATAAACGGGATGCTCTGAAGAGTAATATGAGGAGCTATCGCTTCCAATGAATTAATAATACTTTGAATTGCCTCATAATCCTTTGGATGTGTTTCTACATCAAGCATTGTTGCAGTGAGTCTTTGTAAAAATACTGACCAGTTTTCAATGTCTTTTGGATTTTGTGCTTCATCAAAGAAAGCAAAAAGTGTTTGTAAAAAATTAATAATGTTTCCAAGTATAAAACCTCTGGTACCTTCCACGCAATCAAATGGTATAACATCATCAACTATGCCTGCACTTTGTGGTACTGCATACCCCATGAGCAATCGCTCAAGTGCATAGTCCCACGTAAAAGCATTGCTGTTAATTTTTGTAAACTGCTTTCTATGCTCACTGTCTTTTCCCCATCTAACATTAAGCTTCCTAATCCACCCATTAAATTCCATTACCCAATTCTTTTCAATGCCAAAACAATGAGCAACCTCATCGTAGTCTAAAAGCGTGCATACCGTATCTACTTCCAACCTGCCTCCAAGTAGTTCAAGCAGATCACAAAATGCTGAAATAAATCTGCTCTCGTTGCGGTATGATTGATCAGCAATGCAGTAGGGAATAACCGGCAATTTTTCGTTTTGCAAAACCTTTTCATCAAACACAGCTTTAATAAATGGTGCATACACATCAATATCGGGTGCCATGACCACAATGTCATTTGGCAACACATCATCAGAATTCATTATGTCAAGGATGTAATCGCGCAATACTTCAACCTCACGCAACGGTGAATGACACGAATGTATGCTGATGGATCTATCATCAGCAGGTATAGCTAATTTAGGATACAGCTGGCTGTCGCGATTAATACAATTGCATATATCCGACTGTATTAGTGCAAGCAATGTGCTTTTAGCTTTATAGTCGTGAATGTAACGATAATTCGTATCATCATGTATATTTTCATCAACACCCTTATCAAGAAGCTTACCAATATATTCCTGACCAACTTTACCAAATGATGCAAGCAGAGGATTACCCGCTTCAAAGTGTAGATCATCAAAATTAATATTTTTATTTTTTATCTTTTGCTTGATGCGCCGGATTGTGTGCTCGCTCTGTATATCAAACCAGTATTCCTTTGACGGGTTAAGCTGGAATATATGAACATTTACCACAGTACTCAATGCATCAAACAATGTAATATAATACGCAGGAAGCATCGTAATACCAAAAATGAAAACATGCTGTGGCAATACGCTGGTTAGTACCTGTTTATTTTTAGGGTTTTTAATTGCATTGACAGCATTGTCCAAAATATGAGCTTTATGAAATTTATGTTCACTGTCTATCCTATTTTTTATAAAATTCCATAACTGCACCTGCCAGCTTTGTGGCCCTTTATCATCATCCCATTTCAGTATGTCTTCATAAAAATAAACAATGTATTCATCATACATATACGCTAACTTTTGCGCCAGATGAAAAAGTCTAACCGGATGAATTATACCATCAACCTGCAAATAGTCTTGTACCGGTTTAAATACCTTATCATCCAGGCACTGTGGAAGTAAATCCATAATAAGCCATACAAGCCATTGTGCATCATACAGGGGCGATAGTTCATAGTCAGGAATCACTGCTTTAAAAACATCCTGGGCAAATTTTTGTGGGAATGGAAATTCACAGTTAAAAAAAACTCCATGTTGCCGGGCAAGGGAAAGTGAAATCCACCGTTGCATCCCCAAACTTTGCACAATAATGGTATGAGGTGTTAATAGATTATTTTTTTTTGTAGTAGTATAGAGAAGATCCCCCAACTTCTGGACGAGGCAATTAAGATCGTTACTGGCATAAAGCTGTATCATTCATATCCCCAAAAGAAAATCTGTATATTATTGCAAAAAGGATATCCTCACTATTGTTGCGACTGTATCATATGATATTCGTAATTAATTTGTCAATACCTGTTTAGATTATTTCTCACGAAACATTAGAATATTATTATTGGAGAACATAATTCTAAAAACAATTACAAAATTTTTGTTTTATTTATACATTATTATTCATGCGCACTGTACATAGTTTAAAAAAATAAATCTTGACCTTTTTTTAACACATTTGTTACCTTGCCCACTGACTATTTGATCAGCATTTTATAGTTGATGTATTATCCCCATTTATGTCAATTTTACAATATACTTTTATGAAAAAGTATGCTAACAAGCAAATAAATAGGAGATTATTACTACTATGGAATTTATCTATATTACTTTAGTCCTTTTAGTATTGCTTGCCATTTTTGATTTGATTGTTGGAGTAAGCAATGATGCAGTTAATTTTTTAAATTCGGCTATTGGTTCAAAAGTAGCCAGTATTAAAACCATCTTAATTATTGCCAGCGTAGGGATGCTGGTTGGAGTTACCCTATCCAGCGGAATGATGGAAATTGCACGAAAGGGCATTTTTAATCCCGAAAATTTCTACTTAACTGAAGTAATGACTATCTTTGTCCCAGTTATGCTTGCCGATATTTTATTACTTGATCTTTTTAATACATTTGGCCTTCCAACTTCAACAACAGTGTCCATGGTATTTGAACTTTTAGGTGCTTCCGTTGCTATTTCACTTATAAAACTCTATAAAGCCGGCAGCAATTTTTTGTTATTAGGTCAATATATAAACACTGCCAAGGTGTTAGGGATTATATCTGGTATCCTTTTGTCAGTGGTTATTGCATTTTCAGCAGGCTTATGTATACAATTTATTTCACGAATGATTTTTACTTTTGATTACAAAAAACAGCTTAAACGCTACGGAGCATTGTGGGGCGCCATTGCATTTACAATCATATCCTATTTTATCATTTTAAAAGGAGTTAAGGGTGCATCATTTTTAACTTCGCAACAGGAAATATGGATTTATAACTCTCTGGATATAATCACGGGGACTATCTTTTTGGTATCGCTTGTTCTGCTTTTGCTGTTGCAATGGCTATTCCACTTGAACATCCTTAAAACGATAGTTCTTGCTGGAACATTTGCTCTGGCATTGTCATTTGCAGCAAACGATCTTGTAAATTTTATCGGAGTACCTCTGGCAGGATTGAGTTCATTTAATTATGCATCAAATTCCGGTAATCCTTTATCAACAACAATGGAAGCATTACGACAACCTGTAAAAGCCAATACATTGATATTGCTATTGTTCGGATTAATTATGGCTTTAACCTTATTTCTATCACGGAAAGCCCGTACTGTTACTAAAACCGAAGTAAGTCTGGGAAGGCAGGATGAAGGATTGGAGCGTTTTGAGCCATCTTACCTTGCTCGCATTTTAGTACGTATAGGTGTGAGCATAATGGAAGCAATACAAACAATTATCCCTCAAAGAGTTCTGGATAGTATTCGGAAACGAAAAGATATATCTCATTTTACCGGTTGTAATGATGAAGGAAAACCAGTATCGTTTGATCTTATTCGTGCATCAGTGAATCTGGTCGTAGCAAGTGCATTGATATCCCTTGGCACGTCCCTCAAACTACCTCTTTCAACTACCTATGTTACTTTCATGGTAGCCATGGGTACATCACTTTCAGATGGCGCATGGGATAGAGAAAGTGCCGTGTACAGGGTTTCAGGAGTTATTACTGTTATTGGTGGATGGTTTTTAACAGCGTTAATAGCATTTTCCATAGCATGTCTGTATGCTGTAATACTATATCATTCTAAAATATTGGGTCTATTGCTTATATCGTTACTATCGATTTATCTTTTATATAAAAATCATATAAAACATCAAGAACGAATCAAAGGTGAAAATACAATTGAAGTATACAATCTGAAAAAGATTACCAATCCAGTTCTTGCCATAAAAACATCATTTGAACAGACCGGCAAACTTCTTGAAGAAGCATCCAATTCAATCCAGAGAAGCTTTGATGGATTAAGATTATATGATAGAATTGAATTGAAGATAGCACGAAATGATTCACGAATAATACAGGATTGGACAAACATCATTATTGCAAATATTTTCAAAACGTTGCGATTGCTGCACAAAATGGATTTACATATATCTTTGCGATATTCACAACTTATTAGCAACTTACAGGAGTGTGCCGATAGTCAGCGCGACATTGCTCTTAGATCATATTTGCATGTAGAGAATCACCACAAGGGATTGCTTAACGTGCAGATAACAGAACTGGAACATCTGGTAAAAAGCATACGGGATCTTCTGGGATTTACATCACAATCATTAAAACAGGATAAAATAGCAGACTTAACACTTGTTGAAACAAATTGCCACAATATAGCACGTTTGATTGCTAAATATGACAAACGACAAATGCAACGAGTTCAAAACGGAACATCAAAAACGCGCTTAAGCATCTTATTTTATGCCTATTTAGTTAATATCCAAAAAATTGCTATATCAACAAAAAACTTGCTACAAATATTTAATGAATCATTATATATCAATGAAACTTCACTCAATGTAAGCAAGGATAGATAACATAAATACATTTTGATATATTTATGGAAGGACATACAATGCAATACCAAAAAAATGGGTAATGCTACCACCTAAAACGAAAACATGCCATATTGTATGATTGAATGGCAGTTTATTATCAAGTAAAAAGAATATAGTACCAAAAGAATAACATAATCCACCTATAGCTAACCATACAATTCCCATGAAAGGCAAAACATCCAACAATCTATGAAATGCAATAACAATAAGCCATCCCATTGCAAGGTAAATAACCGTAGAAAGCCTATCCCCACCTGTTCCTATTGTCAATTTAACAATAATACCTGCTATAGCAAGCCCCCATATTATGCCAAATATTGACCACCCCCACCCTCCTCGCAACACGACTAAAACAAAAGGCGTATAGGTTCCAGCAATAAGTAAATAAATTGAAACATGGTCTAAAAGCTGGAAAAACTTTTTTTTGGATATGGATTTTATGGAATGATATAACGTTGAGGCTGTATACAATATAACAAGCGTTGCACCGTAAATTGAAAAAGACACAATTTTCCAGGGATCACCTTTCATTGAAGCAAATACAACAAGAATAGAAAGTGCTGCAATACTCAATGCAACTCCAATACCATGTATTACAACATTTGCTATCTCTTCATGTTTTGTTTGATTACTGATAGGATTACGTTTCATAGTATTTATTATAGTATTATTTACAAATATAACTAATATATTATTTTTGTTTTTTAAATTTGCTGATACAAATCAATAAAATTTTTATTAATTATTTTTTCAAACTCTTTTAACCATTGTGTTATATAAGCATCATCAATATTTTGTTTTCGCATTATAATTTTAGCATCCTCAATATCTCTTTCTCTTCCTGCAAAAATTTTTTGAATTATAAGATCCTCAGGTGAAGCATAATAAATTTTAACATCATCTAATCTTATTTTTTTTGCTTTTTTTTATTGCAATACTTGCATATTCAGTAAAAGAAAAAATATAATCAATTCGTATACCTTTTGCTCCAAGAACGGGCGATATCATTGTTTCCTTTACAAAATTAACTACATCTTCATGCAGAATCTTCAAATTTAATTTTTTTACAATACTCAAAATATCATTCAGGCGATCAATATTAATACCTAATGTTATATCTATATCACGTGTAAGCCCTGGCTCACCATATATCAAAACAGCCTGCCCGCCAACAATGATATAGGGTATTTTATTTTCATTCAATGTTTTACAAATCCTTTTTATTTCTTTTTTAAACAATTTAGTATTTCCGCTACACGAATATCAACTTCAATCCCTTCCAACGGATCATTGGGCGGAAGCACCCCTAAACTCATGCCTAATTCCCACATACCGTCAAGTAGCTCCAGAGATTCATCATGGCTTAAGGGGTGCTTATGCGTAAAATCATTTTCAAAGTTCTCTCACAGCTTTGTATTCTTAATCACAGTTTCTTTTCATAAATCCGATACGTCTTGTAAATTTGCCCTTTAAGCGGCTTGAGGGCGCCTATCATTTTATAATTGGTTTCCACTATCAAAGAGCAGTCTGATTCAGTATAGCCCAACCGTATGCCATTTTCAATGGTATACAGATAAAACACATCATCTATTTTCTGCCCTCTATATTCAGGCAACACACCCATGATAATAGTACGTATCTTTTTAACCTTCTTGATTGAGCGCAGCGCTTTAATCAAACGCCACGGATAAAGGTGACCATTTAAAATCTTGAGGGCTGGATTCATATCAGGAAGCGATACAATAAACCCAACTGTCTTACCATCCTTTTCAGCAAACACAATAAGTTCGGGCACAGCAACAAGCTTCAGCTCATCAACAAGCATATCAAACTGCTTCTGTGTTAAATTAAGATGACCCCAGTTGCCGTCCCATGCTCTGTTAAATATTTCATGAATCTCTTTGGCGCGTTTTTTTAATTCTTTAGGGCTATAGTATATATATTTCACATCCTGTGTCTTCATGATATTTTCGCGAACATCTTTTAAATATGGCTTAAAATCATCAATCTTTTTAACCAGAAAGCAATGCCAGTCAATACATTTGGTATAGCCACACGCTTCGGCATGATTTTTGTAATATGGAGCAAAATGGAAAAGCCCCACAACAGGCATGATATCCTCACCCAGCACCTCAAAGCCAACCGAGTCATAAATGGAAAAACTCTGCGGACCTTCAACACGCGTTTTCCCTTTTTTCTTTAACCAGCCTTCAGCAGCAGCAAACAAAGCCTTTGCAACATCCAGGTCATCAATGGCTTCATAAAATCCAAAAAAGCCTGTTTCCTTATTGTATTTTTCTTCATACATCCTGTTAATGTGAGCGGTGATTCTACCAACAGGCACACCATCCTTATATGCTAAAAAATATGCAACGTCACCAATCTCGTAAAAGTAACCGGTCTTTGGATTAAAAAGCTTTTTCTGATCAGCAATGATAGGTGGCACCCATGCCGGGTCATTTTCATAAATCTTTGTGGTCCACGGAAGCATGATAAACTGCTTCATCATCTTTTTGTTTGTAATGTCAATTTCTTTTACATCTATTGTTGCCATAAAAGTACCCCCCACAAAAGTTTAAAATTCAAAAAAGCATATATAAACTCATTGATGAAACCGTAACCGGATACCATCAATTAAAAAAGCATTAAATGGGCAATAGTTACCACAAACACTGCCCAATACTGCATATAAACATTTTAAAACAAATTACCCTGAACCTCATCATCACGTTTCTGGTCACTGATAACGTTAATACTGATATTCAGGGTTGTTGCTGATTTTCCGGAAATATCTTCAAACGTGATTTCACCACGTAGATATGCGATAACCTTTTTGATGTCTTCCCACAAAAGTCTTTTGAGCGGGCTGCTATCACCACCATTTCGTAAAATATATGAAGGATGAAACGTGGGCATTACGGGAATATTGTTATACAGGTGCCACACACCATGCACTTTTGTAATGCCTTCTTTTGGGTTTACCAAAAATTTTGTAGAAGGATTTCCTAACGTTACAATTACTTTTGGATGTATAATTTCAATTTGTTTCTTTAAAAACGGGCCACAGGCTTTAGTTTCTTCATCATCGGGTGGACGGTCGCGTTTTAATTCCATGTTAACCGTTGGTCTGCATTTGACTACATTGGCAATGTACACATCGCTACGTTTAAGCTTCATCCCCTTTTCAATGACAGCAGTCAAAAGTTGTCCTGCTTTCCCAACAAATGGCCTGCCCTGTGCATCTTCGTCCTTGCCCGGACCTTCGCCAATAAACATAACTGATGCTTCAGGATTACCCTCACCAAAAACTATAGTATTACGTGTTGTGTGAAGTTTACAGCGTGTGCAATTCCCAATAGTATTATTGCGTAAATCCTCTAACAACTGTGCCTTGCTTTGTGCCATCATATCCAGCGCAACACCTTACGTTTTATATCCTTTTCAACTCTGAGACAGGCTGCATACCCCTCTTTCAAAAGAAAATCAACTTTTGTGAAATCCAGTGTTCCAATATGAACAAGGTCGGGTTCAATCAAAACATCAGGCTTGTTATATGTAATCATGAGGGTTGTGTTCATATATTCCATGATGTCAATCGTCCCGGCTACTATCTCAAAGATATTTGGCATGCTATCTGCATGTTTCGTTTTGTCATTTTCAATCTTTATGCCAAGCCACTTTTTTACATGTGTTAACCAGCCCTTTGCCTGAGTAACTACTGTTGTTGCATCAATGGCTTCTGTATCAACGTGTTCAAAAATATCATTTGATGAATTTTCACCGGCCGACACACTGTTTGGCTTGGCTATTGCAGGAGCTATCGCCCGCTTAATCTTAATTGTTGGATGCAAATTAACTGCCATGGTAATGCCAGCACCCATCTTTTTAACCACATCAACAGGTAACGGATTACTTACTCCACCATCTATTAACACCGTATCCATATATTTAACCGGAACAAAAATGCCCGGTATTGAGATACTTGCCCTTATGGCATCAAGGACATTCCCTTTTGTAAAAATGACAGGTTTTCCACTATAAAAGTCCGTTGCAATAATGGCAATGGGCAGCTTTAAATCTTCAATATCAACACTTTTAGGAATAAATTTTGCAAGTAATTCCATTGCACGCCTGCCCTGTATGAGACCTGTTTTTGGGAACACAGGATCAAAGTATGCAAACAGCTCATTGCTTTTTACAGATTTTAAAAACGAAATGAATTCGGGCAAAGCACCATACGCATACAGAGAACCAACTACAGCGCCAATGCTTGATCCGGCAATCATTGATACGGGGATTTCTTTTTTGGAGCAATAATCAAGCACCGCAATATGTGACACACCTTTAGCACCACCGCTTCCAAGTGCAAGACCAACTTTTGTGTTTTTAAATATTTTGATAGGATTAAACATAGCCACTACAGGAACAATTATTATGAAACGATGTAATGGTAAAATTGACATTTTGTCAAGATGATTTTGCAATTGCACAATAATAATAAAATGCATACCCTTTCCAATTATTAATTGACAAACTGATACATTGACTGATATATTTTGATTTTATTTGTTAATCTGTTCATATTATCTATAATGATAATGATTGCAGCAGTGCAGCCTTAAGCAGGATTGCACTTTTGTTGCCAATGGATTTATATGTCCGGGGGCGTAATGTACACATACTAAACACACATCTGCAACCAAAAAGATAATGAATCTTTAGTAAAAAATTTTTTATGTTGCGTTAAAATAACAACCAGGCTTCAGGAGGAAAGTAATGTCTCTAAGAAGAGTTATTTCAATCAGCGCATCCGAAGATCGCCTTGAAAAACTTATTCAGAAGCGTTTAGAGCCATCTGTTAATAAGGAAGAAATTGATAAACGTATCTGGGATCTTTTTGGAGAGGTATGGTGTGTAATGTTTACCGATTTAGCAGGTTTTTCACGAAGGGTTGCCACGTATGGAATAATTCATTTTTTACAAACCATTTACGAATCCCAGCGCTTGCTTATCCCCATCATTGAGGATTATGATGGAATACTTTTAAAAACTGAGGGCGATAGCATGCTGGTAATATTCAGAAATATAGCAAAAAGTCTTGAATGCTGTAAAAAAATGCATCAGATACTGCACGACTATAACAAAACCAGGCCCGAAGAAGATCATATTGTACTGTGCGTTGGTCTTGGATATGGCACAATACTGCGAATTGGTGATGAGGATGTTTATGGGGCCCAGGTCAATGCAGCAAGTAAACTGGGTGAAGATACGGCAGGTCCATGGGAAGTACTTGTAACAAATTCGGTAAAAGAAAATGCAGATGGCATTAATAATATAATTTTTGAACCAATTGATGTCGTTCCACCAGGTGCCAAATCAGCGTATAAGGTGATTTTTAAATAACATTAAAAATTTTTTTAAATTTTCATTTACAATTTTAATGAAGAAAATCAATAATACATTGATAGTGTTCACTTATAGTTAAGGAGGTCTTTTTTATGATCAGCGATCGCGTTAAAAAAGGAATTGAGAAAGCTCCACATCGTTCATTGTTTAAAGCGTTGGGGTTGAATGATGATGAATTATCAAAACCATTAATTGGCGTTGTTAACTCTTTTAACGAGATAATCCCTGGACATATTCATCTCAGGAATATTGTCGATGCTGTAAAAAAAGGTGTTATTGCTTCTGGTGGTACACCAATCGAATTTCCAACCATAGGTGTATGTGACGGCATTGCCATGAACCATATTGGCATGAAATATTCATTAGGATCACGCGAGCTTATTGCCGACTCAATTGAAATTATGGCAAAATCGCATGCTTTTGATGGCCTCGTCATGGTAACCAATTGTGATAAAATTGTTCCCGGTATGATAATTGCAGCAGTGAAGATTGATATTCCTACCATCATAGTTTCTGGTGGCCCAATGCTTCCCGGTATATATAAAGGCAAACCCATTGCAGTTGATAATGTATTTGAAGCAGTAGGTAAAGCCGCTAAAGGGGTTATTTCTAAAGAAGAACTCTATGAAATAGAATGCGCAGCATGCCCCGGTGCAGGTTCATGTGCAGGACTTTTCACTGCTAATTCCATGAACTGTCTTACTGAAGCACTTGGTCTTGCCCTGCCCTACAACGTAACCATACCTGCAGTTATGGCCGATCGTATACGAATTGCCAAAGAAAGCGGTAAAAAAATAATTGAACTGGTAAAAAAGCAGATCACTCCTAAAAAGATTGTAACCAAAAAAGCCATTGAAAATGCACTTGCTGTTGATATGGCAATAGGGGGCTCTTCCAATACCGCCCTGCATATTCCGGCAATAGCTCATTACGCAGGAATCCCTATCAGGCTGAAAGACATTCAGCCCATCTCTGAGCGCACACCCCATTTATGCAGTATTGCGCCATCCGGTCCGCATCATATGATTGATCTTCATTATGCTGGTGGTATCCCGGCATTAATGAATGAACTTCTTAAAAACGGGCTTATTCATGGCAACTGTATGACAGTTACCGGAAAATCAATAGCACAAAATGTAAAAGACAAATCAATTTTCGACACCTCGGTTATACGTTTGGTTAATAAACCTGTTCACAAAGATGGCGGGCTTGCAGTACTTACCGGCAATCTGGCACCTGATGGCTGTATAGTAAAACAGGCAGCTGTTGACCCATCAATGTTAAAACACAGCGGCCCTGCAAAAGTTTTTGATTCAGAAGAAGAAGCGGTTAAAGCCATAATGGGAAATCAAATCCAGAAAGGTGATGTTATAGTTATCCGTTACGAAGGGCCGCGTGGTGGCCCCGGGATGCGCGAGATGCTTACACCAACATCAGTAATAGCCGGCATGGGGATGGATAAAGAAGTTGCACTTATAACTGATGGAAGATTTTCAGGTGCAACACGCGGATCATCCATTGGGCATATTTCACCTGAAGCTGCTGCTGGTGGTCCACTTGCCATTGTTAAGGACGGCGATATTATTGAAATTGATATTCCAGCAAAAAAACTTACATTAAAAGTGGATGATAATGAAATAAAAGCACGCCTTGCTAAATGGAAAGCGCCAAAACCAAAGATTACCACCGGTTATATGTACCGCTATAGCCTCATGGTATCATCTGCAGATCGTGGTGCTGTATTTGAAAGTTGATCTACATATACTGCACACAGGGGCGTATCGCTTATACGCCCCTGTGTATATATGCTATTCCTCTTATAAAAAAATTCTTTACATCACATTTATTAATTACAATTTATATCTATCACTTTAAAATAATTTATTTTACGATAACAGGCTGGAAAGAGTTTCTTCATTTTTCTGTTTTGAATTTATTTTGTATTGCATTGCTTTCCTGCAATACCAGTGTTTCTGTAAAGCCCGGGGTACATCAGGGAATTATCGACCTCAGAAATATTGAAGATACTATCTCAAACCCTGTCAGACTTGATGGAACATGGAAATTTTACTGGCATCATCTTATAGAAAGCAAAGAACAGTTAAAATTGCAAAACCCGCCTGCTCAATATATTACAGTCCCCGCACCATGGAATAAGCAAAAGAACTTAAAATCCTATCCTGCACATGGATACGGAACATATCATATTACGGTATTGCATTCAAAAAATACCATTGGCACCATTATGTATATCAAAATGCCCTTTACATACACCTCACATGCAATATTTATTAATGGCATCCCTACAGCACAAAGTGGGGTCGTTACCAGCAATAAGAAAACAATGATACCCAACCAGTTACCTTCACTAATACAATTTTTAGTAAAAGCTCCAGTTACGGAAATATTCATACAGGTTGCAAATTTTCAGCAACGGAATGGTGGTATCATACATCCTGTTTATTATGGGACACCAAAAATTATCGAGAACTTTCATAATCGTTCTTTATATATTCAGCTTTTTGTATTTGCTTCATTGTTCGTGATAGGCATCTATCATTCAGGCTTATACTTTATTAACAAGTCAAAGCAAAATATTTTCATAGGGCTTTTTTCACTGATTGTGGCTTTACGCATTCTTGTTATCAATGAAATGCTTTTAATAAGATTTTTCAATCCGCCATGGAACATCAATTTCAGGCTATCATACCTGACCGTAACCATAACACCAATACTTTTTTGCCATTTTGTAAATAGCCTTTATCCGGATAAAATTAAAAAACTTACCATACTGATAACAGACATTTACTTTGGATTTTTCACTTTATTTGTTTGTATTGCTCCACTTCATGTTATATCTTCTATGCTGATATTTATACAACTGGCAATGGTATATATTTCAATCTATCTTCTTATTATTCTTACTAAAGAAACCGGCAAGAACTTAAAAACAAAACGAATTTTTTATGTTGGTCTTATTTTGGGTTTTGCCTGTTTGATCAATGACATACTTTATTCGCATCAAATAATAAAGACAATTAACTCCAGCCATTTTGGCATTCTTATATTTATTGCAACTCAATCAATCATAGCTTTTGAAGAATATATCATTCAACAACAAAGGCTGGTTACATTGTCACATGAGATGAATATTGCCAAAAAAATACAAAGAAGCATTTTGCCATCAAAACCGCCTCATCTTTATGGTTGCATGGTTAACATTTTATATTTACCGGTTACCACTATTGGCGGTGATTTTTATCATTTTTTTGAGATCGACAACAAACATGCAGGGATATTCATTGCCGATGTTACCGGACATGGAATACCAGCATCCATGATAGCATCAACTATCAACATTGCCTTCGCATTACAATATGACCATGCTGCTAATCCTGATATCGTATTAACTAATATTAATAATCTTTTGATTGGCAAAACCGGTAATCAGCCTGTTACTGCATTATACTGTTATCTTGACATGGACAATAGGGTAGTACGTGTATCCCGGGCAGGACATCCATATCCATTATTTTTTAATTCTAAAGCTGGTACTGTTGAAAAAATTGAAACGCAGGGAAACGTCATGGGTATATGGCCATCAGCTCATTTTACCAGTACACAATTTACCATACATAATGGCGACAAAATAATTCTTTATACTGATGGATTACTAGAGATACAAAATAAACAAAATAATACTTACAATCCTGAGCAGTTAAAAAAATCCATCATCAATAATAAGCATCTGAAAGCCAGTGAATTTACAAACACACTTATTAATGAAGCATTGCAATGGGCTGGCAGCAAAGAAAATATTACAGACGATATAACCGTAATTACAATAGATATAGGCTAAGATCTATTTCCAGTTTTTTAAATATTGTTCAAATCCCTTAGAATTTGATTTATTCTGTTCCAGAAAATTTCTTGTTTGCTGAACAATTGTATTTTCTCTTTCATGGCTTAATTCACCCACCATTACCCTTGTTCGTAAAAACACAAAGTATGTGTCAAGAACATCAGAGATACAGTATTCATGAATGTCATCAATCTTCCCTGCTTTGTAAAGGTCATACACATCATCACCACTCATTTCAACCTTGCCGGGTTTACCTATGACCTTTGCAAGCAAGTTTAACCCACCCTGCATCTTAATTGCGCTATAGTTGGATAGCCAGTCATGCAGGTCAATATGCTTGGTACCAAACCTGAAACGGGATGCAAATTTATCTTTAAAATGTCGTTTAGCAGTTACACCAAACCTGAAAGCCATCAGTTCCATTAAAGGAAAATCAAAACCCCGGCCATTGAATGTAACAAATGAAGCATCATTATATTCACTTTCTATAACATCCCAGAACTGCCTTGCAATCTGTTCAGTCCTGAAATGTGGCTCATCCAATGTACGCATTTTTATTGGGAAAAACTTTTCATCAACCTCAAGCATGGAAACTATGACAGGCAATTGGAATGTAACGGGAATGAACCACGTAGAGCCATCTGACACATTTAATATTTCTTCCTGAAATTTAATAACAGCATCATGTTCGCTGATAGACAGATGAGGATATTTTACCTGTTTTATTAATTTTGCATCAGGTACCGACTCAATATCAAAAACAACATATTTAACTTTGGATTCCACTTTTTAAACCCCATACATAAAATGAACGTATCATCTTGCTTAATTTTCTGTAGTGTTTAGGCCTAAATAAAATCAGCATAGTTTCATGCAATGAACATTTGGAAACGATCATGCATAATATGCATGATAATTTAAAATAAAAATGCATGTGGATGTTACCCCACATGCTTTCTATTTAAAATCTGATATTAATAATTTATTTTCCTTTAAACTTATCTTCCATTTTTTTAATCAGGTCCTTAATGAATGGATCCTGCTCACTTTCACGTGCTTTCTGAATAGCATCATATGAACTTTTTGAGCCTATACGTGCTATCCCTAACAATGCTGAATAACGGACATCAGCGCTGGGATCATTGAGCAATGCATTATTGAGGCTTTCTGCACTTTGTTCATCGGCAATTTCGCCCAATGCTATAGCTGCATATAAACGCACCTTCACTCTGTTGTCACTGCGCAGAAGTTCGTGCAATTTTGGAAGCGCTGACTTTTCCTTATTATCTGCAATCCACTCCTCTGCAGCCACAACACTCACTTCATCACTGCTTGAAAGATCAGCTATATATTCTTTGGCACTCTTCTTTGCATTATCCTGGGCCATTCCTCCATCAGAGATTATAACAAAAGAAAAGATAATACATACTGTTAGTAACATTATTTTTTTCATTGTGCACCTCTCATTTTTTGACGATATAATTAACAATATTATATTTTGTTGTATAATATCCTTTTTTTGCAACAAATGTCAATGATTTTCTTATATAAATATATAATTTTTGCGATAGTTACTATTAACAGGAACTATCGCCGGATAAATATTCTTTTTAAAAGAAATGAGCTTTTATGAATACTATATTGTTAGTTGACCATACAGACTATAAATACGAATTGCAGAAATATCTTGCTTTTGATTATACCGTTTTGATGGCGGACTCAGCATATGATGCAATTGCAACATTAAACATGCAGGATGTTGATCTGGTCATTTCACAGGTTGAATTGCCTGGCGATAATGCTTTTGACCTCTATAATTATTTACAAAAGCACTACACCTATATACCGGCAATTATGATTACTGAAAAAAACATGGACACCTTTTTTGATAAAATCTTTACTCAGGGCATTGGCAATGTATTGAAGATACCAGTTAATCAAAATGAATTTACCAATCTTGTTACTAAGCTTATCACACGAAAAAATATTTATGGCCTGGAAAATTATGTAACCAATATTATTAATACACATGCTATACGCATTAATGCTTCCCATCAAATCCAGCCTGCAGTTGAAAAAATTCTGAATATCGTTGAATCGTGGGGATTTATTATCAATAATAAAAGCATTTTATATTTAATCCTTAATGAAATGATTATTAATGCTGTATATCATTCACATGGTTATACACGTGAAAAGGAAATGCGAATTCCTGTACAGCTTAAAGAAGACCAGTTTGTTGATATCACCTTTTGCCATAATGCCAGCACATATGCTATAGCAATAACTGATTATCAGGGAACCCTCACTAAAGAAAAAATATTACATAGTATTCATAAAGCCATTGAACAGGAACAACTGATACTGAAAGCAGCCCAAACCGGTGAAGATATCAGTGATAAAATTTCAGAAACCGGACGCGGGATTGACCTTATGCGCAAATTAGCTTCTGAATTTTACTTTGTCATTCAACCAAACAAAAGAACGGACATCATACTGCTTTTTGAATCAGACCCCAATGCAAAGAAATCAAGCTCATTAAAAATTATTGAGGATTTCCACTAATTACTGAGATTCTGCACTTCGGCGCAAAAAAGCCGGAATATCCAGGTCCTCATGCGAATAGTCTTTTACCCGCCGTTTTTCATAATCCAGTGAAAAAGACTTCATCTGAACTGGCACCTTTTTCTCAACTCTTTCCTTATTATTTCTGCCTTCAATAACTGTTAACGGTGTGCCGGTGGCTCTGTCCAATTCATTGGGGCGGTTCAACATATTAAGCTTGCGGTCAAACCCTGTTGCTATTACCGTTACCCGTATTTTGTCATCAAGTGCCGGATCGATAGTTGCCCCAAAAATGATATTTGCATCCGGATCAACCTGCTTATTAATGATTTCTGTTACTTCATTAACTTCATGTAACGATAAATCATTGCCTCCAGCAATGTTAAGCAACACCGCCTTTGCCCCATCAATTCCGGACTCTTCAAGCAGCGGGCTGTTTATAGCCATCTGTGTTGCTTCTATTGCCCTATTTTCGCCAACGCCAATACCAACACCCATTATTGCATCACCGGTTTCTTTCATCACGGTTTTTACATCAGCAAAATCAACATTAACAAGACCCGTAACCATAATGATATCAGCAATCCCCTGCACACCCTGCCGCAATATATCATCTGCCAGTTTAAATGCCTGATCTATAGGTGTATTGCGGTCAATAATTTTTAGCAGAAGATCATTGGGGATTACAATTATTGTATCAACTTTTTCTTTAAGATTTTTGATCCCTTCCTCTGCATGCTGCATCCTTCTACGCCCTTCAACTCTAAATGGCTTTGTTACAACTCCTACAACCAGGGCACCACATTCTTTTGCCACTTCTGCAACGATTGGCGCAGCACCTGTCCCGGTACCTCCACCCATGCCGGCAGTGATGAATACCATATCTGCACCTTTTAAGGCCTTTTCCATTTTATCCCTGTCTTCAAGAGCAGCTTCCCGGCCAATTGATGGATCAGCACCGGCTCCCAGCCCTCTGGTCAGCTTACCTCCTATCTGGATCCTGTTTTCTGCTAGCGATACCTTCAATTGCTGGGCATCTGTGTTCACAACAATATAATCCACACCTTCAAGGCCCGTTGCAATCATCCTGTTTACTGCATTATTGCCTGCACCCCCAACGCCAACAACCTTGATTATTGTATTCATGTGCGGTTCTTCTTCAAATTTAAACATTATTTCCTCCTTTTTAATTATGTCGCATTATTTTTTAAAAAAATTTAATAAAAAATTTAACTCCAGCGCCTGTATTATAAATAATCATTAAAAATAGTTTTCAGTTTATCCTTAAAACTGGTAAAAGCACCTTTCGTTTTGCGTGTTTGCCTCACCTGGCTCATTTTGGCACCATATTTCAATAATCCAACTCCATTGGCATAAACGGGAGTTGATACTACATCCTTCAATCCGGCAATATTCTCGGGTACCCCAACACGTACCGGCATATTAAATACCCTTTCAGCCGCTTCTACTGTACCTTCTATCATACTGCCACCACCGGTCAATACCACGCCTGCTGCCAGTATTTCTTTTTTGCCACTTTTTACCAGTTCATTATCAATCATTTCCATTATCTCAATCATCCGCGGTTCAATAATCTGTGCCAGCTCATGCCTGAAAAGCCTCCGGGGTGCTCTTCCACCAACCGATGGCACTTCAATTGTTTCAGAAGCATCAACCAGATCAACCACTGCGCATCCATATTTCTTTTTTATAACTTCTGCTGAATCAATTGGCGTCCTTAATCCTATAGAGATATCATTGGTAACATGTATGCCGCCAATTCCTAACACTGCCGAATATGCCACACCGCCTTCAATAAAAATGATGATATCCGTAGTGCCACCACCAATATCCACCAGCGCTACACCTAAATCCTTTTCGTCGCGGCTCAATGTTGCCTCAGCAGAAGCCAGTGGCGAAAATACTATGTCATTGCAGGTGAATCCAGCTTTATTAATAGATTTCACCATATTCTGAATGCTTGTAGTAGAGCCGGTAATAATATGCACTTCAGCTTCAAGCCTTACACCGGTCATTCCTATAGGATCCTTAATCCCGGTCTGGTCATCAACAGCAAATTCCTTGGATAAAACATGAATTATCTCTCGGTCCATGGGGATAACGATAGCCTGTGCAGCTTCAATAACCCGTTTCATTTCAAGTGGCGTGATTGTACGGCTTCGGTTTGCAACTGCAACCACACCTCTTGAGTTTTCACCTTTTATGTGCTGTCCCGTAACGCCAACAAATACCGAACTTACTTCACAACCAGCCATTAACTCTGCATCTTCTATTGCTTTGACAATTGATGCAACAGTATTATCAATATTTACTATAACGCCATTTTTCAAACCCCGGGAAGGAGCTACTCCAACACCTACAACCTCAACCTGTTTATTCTCATTTAAAAAACCAATGACTGCACAGGTTTTTGTTGTACCAATATCCAGCCCCACAACAATGTTATCTAATATGGTATCTTCTTTCATATCTGTCACCATACCACCATTCGTTTTTGTTCCACTATGGCATTACCAGGATGAGCTTTTTTACTATCATATACTCCCACAACCGCATCAAGTAATGAAAGGCCATTATACGTTTCATCCCATATATACTGTGATGTAAAACCATGAAATTGCACATATGATACTTCGTGATCTGTACAATTAATTACCGAAATCCTGCTTATAATGGCTCTTTTGTTTTGTATCATGTTTTTCAAAATCATAAGAATATGTATTATTCTTGGCGATAGTTTATTATCAATAACCTCTTCCTGGCTTATTTTAATTATCGGCCGGTCATAGGCATACACTCTACTTGTTGACAGAATACTCAGATTTGAATCAACCTCAATCGTAACAAGCGAATCTCCTGTATCAAAAAGAATCACAGCCAGGATGTCTTTTTCAACTACCTGTATTGTGCATATATTCTTTTCAATGGTAACTTTATACGATTCAATCATGATATTTTTACTCAACCCTGCATGCAATGCTGAAACATCCACAAAAATTTTTCCATCTTTCATGAAAACGCCATGTTGCAGTATTTCTTGCCGCACAATATATTTCAATCCCTGCAATCTCACATGAGTTACCTGTACCACATCTGCAAAACTTGCGGTAGATATAAACCCATACAGCAGTATCATAATACAAGTGTAAAAAGCAACCCTCACTTTTAAAGCCCTTTACCCTCAATTACTGAAAGAATCTTTGGCCCAACTTTATAAATATCACCAGCACCCAGTGTCAGGATTACATCACCTTTTCGTGCTATCCTGCGGACATATTCCGGAACATCATCAAGGTGCTGAATAATTTTCACATCTTTTCCTTCATGCTTTTTTACTGCCTGCTGTATCAGCTGGCTTGTAACACCTTCTATTGGTTCCTCTCCGGCTGGATAAATTTCGGTTAACATCAACTCATCAGCCATTGCAAATGCCTGACCAAATTCATCATACAGATACTGTGTCCGCGAATAACGGTGTGGCTGAAAAATAACTACAACGCGCCTTCCCAACTGTTTTACAGCCTCCAGCGTTGCCCGTATTTCAGTTGGGTGGTGACCGTAGTCATCTACTACCAGAATACCTTTAGCTTCGCCTATTTTTTCCATGCGCCTTCCAACGCCTTTAAATGCTGCAATAGCATCAGCAATCTTTTCAAATGATAAACCCAGCTCCAGGGCAACAGCAATAACAGCCAGTGAATTAATAATATTATGTTTGCCAAGCAATGTAAGAACTATCTCCCCTAACTTTTCTTCTTTGTAATAACAGCCGTACCGGGTTGAACCGTTAAGTAATGTAACATCACCTGCTCTGAAATCAGCCTTTGCATTAAACCCATAGGTTACAAAAGGTCGTTCTATTCTGGGTAAAAGCTCAAGGACAACCGGATCATCAATGCATACCACTGAATAGCCGTAAAATGGTATATTATTCATATAGGTGACAAAGGCTTCTTTAATCCCTTCAAAATATTTATAATGATCCAGATGATCAGCGTCAATATTGGTAACTACCCCAATAGTTGGCAGAAGTTTAAGAAATGAACCATCCGATTCATCCGCTTCAAACACTATGTACTCGCCTTCACCCACCCGCGCATTACTTCCAAAGTTAAGTACTTTTCCACCCACAACTGCTGTTGGATTGAGCCCGCCATGATACAGCACATACGAAAGCATGGATGATGTGGTAGTTTTGCCGTGAGTACCCGCAACACCAATGCCATGTTTTAAACGTACCAGTTCGGCAAGCATTTCGGAACGGTGTATTACCGGTATCTTGCGCTTCTTTGCTTCAATGAGTTCAGGATTGTTTTTATGTATTGCACTGGATGTCACAACAACATGATAATCCTTTATATTAGAAGGATAATGCCCAATAAATATGGTTGCACCCATTTTTTGCAATCGTCTGGTTTGTTCTGATTCACGCAGATCGGATCCTGAAACCTCATAGCCTAAATTAATAAGGATCTCAGCAATACCGGACATCCCAATACCGCCAATCCCGATAAAATGCATCTTTTTTGACTTTCTGAACACGTCCTCTACTCCTATTTTTTTAAATCACAATCTTTCACAATGAAATTTACTGTATCCTGTGCGGCAGTAATTTTTGCCAGTGACCTTGCCTTTGCAGACATCCTGGCAAGCAATGTTTCATTATCAAGCAAATCAAAAAGCATAGGTGCCACTTTTTGAGCTGTGGCATCAGCATTTTCAATCATTTCGGCTGCCCCGGTTTTCACAAACTCCATGGCATTTTTTTTCTGATGATCTTTTGCAGCATATGGATAAGGGATTAATACTGAAGGTATACCCCATGCTGCAAGTTCCATTAACACACCTGCACCAGCCCTGCTTATTGCAATATCACAAGCTGCATAAGAATTTTCAACATCAAGTATATACGGGGCAAGAAATATTGAAGCCCTGTGTGTAACATTCTGAAGTTTTTCCTTAAATTGTTCATACGAATATGTACCCGTACTCCAGATTATGCCGGTATCAGTAAAATTTTCAGGATATTGCGTCAGCATATCATACATGAGTTCATTGAGTTTCAAGGCTCCCTGGCTTCCGCCTATCACCAGTATAACTTTTTTGCAATGCATCATATTAAATCGTTTTAATGCTGCATCCTTATTCACCTGTTTCAGTACCTGCTTGCGGACAGGATTGCCGGTATGAATAATTGAACGGGCAATTCCAACATCAAGATAATCGGCAGTGGCTTCAAATGTTGTGAACAGTGCCTTTGCCCGCTTTGCAAAAATATTGGTTACCATTCCGGGAACAACATTCTGCTCACACAGATACAAAGGAATCTTTTTTAACAGTGCTCCAACCAGAGAAGGAGCTGAAACATATCCGCCCATGCCAATGACTGCTTTGACATTATTTTTTGTTATAAACCTCATTGTCCATAATAATGCCGAAACAAACCGTACTGTAAAAGCTGGAAGATTAAAAATATTCTTCCACATCGTTGGGGCATTATACGTGTATAAATTTTCTATTGTATTTAATGAAGAAAATTTTACATCGTTAGTTCCCACCAGTAATATGGGATTATATCCCTGTGATTTGAATTCCTCATACAATGCTATTCCTGGCATAATGTGACCGCCGGTCCCACCACCACTTATCAACACTGTCCCTTTCATACCCACACCTCGCCGCTGTATTTAAGCTCCTGGGCAACTACCTCACGATATTTTGAAATATTCAACAGAATACCCGTCCCAACCATGGTTACCACAAGCGATGACCCACCATAACTAATAAATGGCAATGGTATACCTGTTGTTGGCAACACGCCAATAACCACACTAATATTCAAAAACGCCTGCACTGTAACAAGTAATGTTAATCCCAGAGCAAGCAATCTTCCATATTCATCTGGTGCACGCAGGGCTATCTTGACCCCAAAGTAGAAAAACAACAAATAGAGAATCACCACGCTGAAAGTCCCCACCAGCCCTGTTTCCTCAGCAATTACGGCAAATATAAAATCTGTATGTGGTTCAGGAAGGCGCTTTATCTTCTGAGTACCTGAACCCAGGCCTGCACCCAGAAGCCCACCCAGCTTAAAAGCAATAAATGATTGAATAATATGATACCCTTTCCCAAAACGGTCTGACCATGGATCCAGAAATGCCAGTATTCGCTCACGCCTGTATTCCACCTGATAAATCAAAAGATAAAACATCGGCACACTCAGCACAGCAAGCCCAAGCATATACGGCAACGGAAAACCAGAAACAAACAACAGCACTACCGAAATGATTGCAACATCTATTGCTGTGCCAAAATCAGGCTGTAGCATAATCAGCAAAAAGAATACACCAACCATGAGCAGAGGCAACAGCATTTGCAATACATTTATATCCCGTTGATGCTCATAGGAAAAAACTTTTGCAAAATATATAACGATAAATAATTTGACCAGTTCAGATGGCTGAAACCTTAATGATCCATACCCCAACCATCGTGATGATCCTTTAACTGAAATACCCAGTCCCGGTATCAAAACAAGCACCAGCGTTACAAGAGTAAACGCAAGCATTATTTTTGTGTATTGCTGATAGTTTCTGTAATCAATCTGCTGAACGAACATCATTACCATAAAACCTGCAAAGCTCCATACCAACTGCCGTTTTAAGAAATACAGGGAATCACCAAATGTTCTTTCTGCAAAAAGTGCACTTGCGCTGTAGGTCATGGCAATACCAATACCAATGAGTATGGAAGCCACTATAAACAGCCCCATCTGTGGTTCACCTTTTCTGCGTGTATCAATGACTGCCTTTACATCCACCGCAATTGCCCCTGTTTAAGTCTTTTAACAATTTCAATAAAATCATTACCCCGTTCTTCATAATTCTTATACATATCAAATGAAGCGCATGCCGGCGATAACAATACAGTATCGCCTTCTGTACTCAGCTTCATTGCCTTAATAACTGCATCTTCCATGGAATGCGCCTTAAAATGGGGTATATCATTGAAAAGTACTGCAAATTCATCCTTAGTTTCACCAATAAGAACCAGACCTATAACTTTGCCTTTTAAATAATTTTTTAGCCGTGAATAATCATCACCTTTTGCTCTGCCACCCATAATGAGTATCACATTCCCTGAAATACTTTTCAATGCCATGATAACAGCACCAACCGTTGTTGCCTTTGAATCATTAATAAATGCTCTTCCCTCAAAGTTGCCTACCATCTGCACCCTATGAGGTAATCCTTCAAAACTGTACAATGCATCTTCAAGTGCCTTAAAATTAATGTCACGGCCTATCTTTTTTCCAAGCGACAGTGTTGCCAGAATTGCTGCCATTGCATTCTGTACATTGTGTAGTCCCAGTATTTTAAGCCCATCAGCACGTGCAATTAATTGCTGCCTGCCATCCAGTGTGCAATATATTCCACCCCCATTAAAATAGCAGTCAGCCTCTTTTTGCAATGAGAATGAATACCGTGTTGCTTTTAAGGCAGGTAGATGTGTTGCTATAAATTCATCATCACTGTTTACAATAAAATAATCACCGCTATCCTGATTTTTTGCAATATTCATCTTTGCAGCAAAATAGTCTTCAAGCGAATTATACCGGTCTAAATGGTCAGGGGTCAGATTGGTAAGGATTGCAACATCCGGCGTAAATGTATGGATGGTTTCTAATTGAAAAGAGGAAAGTTCAATCACCGCAATTGAATCTTTTTTTAAACTATCAACTATCGACACATACGGAATGCCGATATTGCCGCAAGGATGCGCATCAAAGCCGGCAGCCTTCAGGCAATGCGCTGTCAGCATGGTTGTTGTTGACTTACCGTCGGTTCCGGTAATACCCACAATATGCGACGTGCAATGCCGGTAGGCAAGCTCAATTTCCGATAGTACCGGTATGCCTTTATTCTTTGCTTCCTGTATTAATGGTATACTTTGCGGAACACCGGGGCTTAATATAATTTCATTAAAATCATTCTTCAAAATTGAAGGATCCTGATTGCCGGCTATAACATGCACATTTCTGTCAAGTTTATTAATGACAGGCATAAGTTCATCGCGTGATTTCATATCACATACCGTCACCGCAAAACCTTTGCCGGCAAGAAAGTTGGCCGAGGCTAATCCTGTCCGGTAACCCAATCCAACTACAAGTATATGTTTTTTCTTGTCCACAGTTACTATCCTACAAAAAAATAAAAATTATATAGTGGCGATAGTTCATAACACGTTATAGCCTGCCTGTTATAAAATCTTCAGCGAACTCAAAGCCAATATTGCCAGTATGATGCCAATAATCCACATACGCACCACCACCTTCTGTTCCGGCCAGCCTGATAATTCAAAGTGGTGATGTATTGGCGCCATCTTAAAAACCCTTTTTTTCCTCAATTTAAATGAAGCAACCTGAATCATGACCGATAGTGCCTCAATGACAAAAATGCCGCCAACGATGACAAGAAAAAACTCCTTTTTAATCATAATGGCAACAGTCCCAATAATACCGCCCAATGCCAGTGATCCGGTATCGCCCATAAATACTGATGCCGGATTTGAGTTAAACCACAAAAAACCCAAACCTGCACCTCCTAATGCTGATAAAAACACCGTTAATTCCGCTGCCTGTGGGATATAGGGTATACGCAAATACTGCGCAATAGGCTGATGGCCGGTAAGATATGCCATAACTGCCAAAACACTTATAACAATAGTCACTGTTCCAATTGCAAGTCCGTCAAGACCATCAGTGAGGTTGACAGCATTGGAACTGCCAACAATAACAAACATGGCAAATAGTATCCATATCCAGGACAAATCAAGCATTGCTTTATTGACAAAAGGCACATACAACGTTGTTGCTTCCTTTGCATTTGACGGGAAAAAGTAAATACACAGTGCAATCAGAAGTCCGGCCATACACTGCAATAAAAACTTAAGCCGTGCAGGAATGCCATCTTTTTTCTTTAGTATTGATTTTATGTAATCATCAATAAATCCTATTGCACCTAAAAGAACTGTAATGACAACAAGTAAAATAAAATACAGATTTTTAAAGTTGCCCCATAAAATCACAGAGATAAGCACCGCACCCAATATGAGTACGCCACCCATTGTGGGTGTCCCTGCTTTCTTCTGGTGTGTTTGCGGCCCTAAGGTGCGTATTTCTTCTTTAAAACGAAGATGTACAAGCCACCGTATTACCAGCCCGCCACATATCAATACTATCAAAAGCGATGTCAATGCAGCATACGCCGAACGAAATGTAATATATTGAAACAATCGCAAAAACGACAGATATTCCTGTAAAGGCAAAATAAAGTGATAAAACATAGTTACCTCACTGTTCTAATGCGTTCACTACTTCTTCCATCCTCATTGAACGGGACCCTTTCACAAGCACCACATCATCCTGTTGTACAAACTGCTGCAGGAAGGCAATAAGCTTTTCTTTGGAATCAAAGTATTTAACCTGCGTACTGTCTAATCCACCAGCAATGGCCCCATTGGCAATATAGCGTGCATCATCACCCCATACGAAAACATATGAAAACCCTGAAGCCTTCAATTTGGTTCCAACTGTAAAATGCAAATCCTTTGAATGGGTTCCAAGCTCTTTCATATCAGATAATACAGCAATCCTTCGTCTATCCGGAAATACCATTGATGCACTTTTCAATGCATACTCCATTGACAATGGGTTTGCATTATAACAGTCATCAATGATGGTGCAACAACCTTTTTTAATATCACTGCGCATTGTTACAGGCCTGAAAGTATGTAAAGCTTCTTTTACTTTTATAACCGATTTCCCCATAACCCCGGCAACAGCAATGGTAGCTATAGCCGCATATACATTGTGAAAGCCATACGCAGGTACAGTAATTTCAACACCATTATATTCCACAACTGTTTTATCCTGAAACAACCTATATGATTCTGGTGCTATATCACCTGAAAGTCCAAAGGTTACAACTTTTATATTCTTTTCACGTGCTTTCTTCTTTATGATATCAGTGTGCTTTGTGTCATTATTCAGTATGCATATACTCCCTGCATTCATCCCATCCAGTATCTCAGCTTTTGCATGAGCAACATTTTCAGTTGAACCCAGAAATTCCAGATGGCCCGCGCCTATATTGGTGATTACAGCTATGGTTGGCATGACAACCTGCGAAAGACGCGATATCTCGCCAGGATGGTTCATCCCCATCTCAATAACAGCAAAGCTGTGCGTATTCTGCAAATGAAGCAGGGTAAAAGGTACACCAACTTCATTATTATAATTCTTTTGTGTTTTAAGGCACTTTCCATCAATTGAAAGAACCTGTGCTATCATCTCTTTTGTGGTTGTCTTGCCATTGGTACCGGTAACACCAATAACCGGTATGTCAAATTTTTTCCTGTGCCAGTGTGCTATTGCTGCATACGCCTGCATTGTGTCATTGCAATAGATGGCACTTGCATTATATTGATCTGCTATATATACTTTATCCTGTTTGTGAGTCAAAAATGAAGTGCACTTTCCGGTTTTACATACATCTTCAATAAAATCATGACCATCAAATTTATTACCGGCTATTGGCACAAAGAGGCTTTTATCTTCTAACATCCGGGAATCAGTGGTAATATACTGCACAGGCTGACCCACACCATAATGAACTGCATTAATGGCATCAGCAATGGTTTGTGAAGTTGTTTCAAACCGCACTATCACTTCCCCAACCTCTCTTGTATATATTTGCGGGCAACTTCCCTGTCATCAAAGTGATATTTCTTTGTACCAATAATCTGGTAATCCTCATGGCCTTTGCCCGCTATGACAATAACATCATCTTTTTGTGCTATATATATTGCATGCTTGATTGCTTCTTCACGGTTAACTATCACCTGATAACGATTTGTTTTCATTCCTGATGTAATATCCTGTATGATAGCTTCAGGATTTTCTTTTCTGGGATTATCACTGGTTACAATAACCCGGTCAGAATAATCCTCACTGACTTTGCCCATCAGTGGCCTTTTTGTTTTATCCCTGTTACCACCGCAGCCAAATACCGTTATAATGCGCTCAGGTTTTAATGAACGTACTGAAAGCAATAATTTTTCCAATGCATCATTGGTATGTGCATAATCTATAATGACGGCAAAACCTTCAGGTGACAGAATTGTATCAAATCTGCCGGGAACACTGGATAGCACTGATATCCCTGTTACTATTTTACCAACAGGCACATTTAAAAAATCAGCAACACCAATTGCCCCTAACGCATTGTATATATTGAATCGGCCTGTCATCTTCATGGTGAATTGTTTGGCAAATGGTAAATCCATGGCAAATTGCGTGCCTTTAATTGAAATCTGTATTGAAGATTCAAGACAATGATAATCAGCATTACTGGTAATGCCAGACGAGAAAAGGGGATAAGCATAGCGTTCGCGCCAGTTCAATATCTGCCTGCCATAATTATCATCAGCATTAATGAAAGCTGCTTTTTTCTGTTTATGGCTTTTTTGTAAAATTTCAAACAAACGCACTTTTGCCATAAAATAGTCATTGAACGTGATGTGATAATCCAAATGGTCACGCGTGAGGTTGGTAAATATGGCACAATCAAAATGTATATCGTCAACACGCAAAAGCGATAGTGCATGGGAAGAAACTTCCATTATGATGCAATCAACACCATCAAGAACCATTATTGACATAATCTCGTGAAGGTCCTTTGACTCTGGTGTTGTATGTGAAGCATTGATTACTTTATCTTTCCAGCGATAGTTAATGGTGCCCAAAACCCCACAGGTAAATCCTGCTCTTGACAATACTGATTCAAGCATATACGTAGTGGTAGTTTTGCCATTGGTACCGGTAACACCAATAACAACAGCCTGCAACGAAGGTTCACCATAAAACCTGGCTGAAATTTGTGATAACGCTTTTCGCGTGTCTTTTGCTGTTGCTACTGCAATATCCTGTTGCTCAAGTAGAAAGCCAAACTCATCCAGGCGATTTTCCTGCAAAACTATGCATGATGCTTTATTTTCAACAGCATCTTTTATAAATTTATGTCCGTCAGTTTCTATTCCCTCAATAGCAACAAACAGCCCCTCTTTTTCAACCTTCCGTGAGTCATATTCAATAGCGCTGATACGTATATCCTCATCACCTTTAACAATTGTGACATCAGTATCGTTAAGTAATGTATACAGATCAAAAGAGTTATATGTTCGTATATCCATTAATGTGTACCTTTTTTGTCTTTGAGTATTATCAGGCTTTCTTTGGCCATGGGCACCAGGTCATGTGCTTTTGCAAATATTTCTATCTGCTCCATTGACAGCGCTTTATTCAGTTGATACTTTGCACGCTCATATTCTTCAATTATTGTATGATATTTCTTTACCATAGCGTCATAGTGCATCTTACGTTGCATGTACTCAATATTCTGATAAATAAATGCAATGATGAAACATATAAAAATGATCACAATGATACTGTACTGCACTATACTTTTTTGTTCTGATGTATTCATATTCATCATAGCTTCTGGCATACCCGTAATTTTGCACTGCGCGAACGTGGATTTTCCCTGATTTCGGACTCTTTAGGCTGTAGCGGCTTTTTTGTCAACACAGTAACAAGAGGATCAGCCGGGCACCCACACAACAACCCGTCATTATCGCAGCTACACCCTCTGGACCATCGCCTGAATCTGTCCTTCACAATACGGTCTTCCAGCGAATGGAATGATATAGCAATTATTCTACCACCGGGTTTTACGTACCCCAGTGCATGTTCCAGCGATTCATTAATGGCCGACAGCTCATCATTGATAAAAATACGTAAAGCCTGAAAAATCCTTGTTGCAGGATGAATATGTTTCACCCTGTACTGCCCGGGGATTGCCTGCACCACAATGTTGGCCAGCTGCTCTGTGTTTTCAATTGCTTTTTCACTTCGCTTCTGGACAATCTTACGAGCAATACGGTGCGACCAGCGTTCTTGACCATATGTGCTGAAAATTCGTGCCAATTCATTTTCACTGAAATTATTCACCACATCATATGCGGTAAGCGTCACCGAATCATCAAGGCGCATATCCAGCTTTTCCTGCGTTTTAAATGCAAAACCCCTATTACTGCCATCAAAATGGAACGAGGATATCCCAAAGTCATATAAAAACGCAGCTATTGATTTTTCCATCCCTCTGCAGTGAAGCCAGAGATTTTTAAAATTATCATTTATTAACACTACTCTGTTTCCATACGGTGAAAGCCTTTTATGAGCTATCGCCAAAATTTCCCTGTCCCGTTCAAAGCCATACAGCTTCAGTCCACCCCACGTTTTCAGGATCAGTTCCGAATGACCACCCTCACCAACTGTACAATCTACCACAACAGATGATTCTATACCCTCAATGTCGGAAAGAAAAGTCAGCACTTCCTGAGGCATAACGGGTGTGTGATAGTATTGTGTACCCTCTTCCATTATTATGTCACATTAGAGTATATTTCATTCTTAAAATCCCAGATCATGAGCAAACTGATTTAATGCTTCCCCATCGGGTTTGTATTGCTGATAAATTTCTGCGCTCCATATTTCAATACGGTTATACAAACCTAACATGACCACATCCTTGCTGATCTGTGCATACTCAAGCAGATAATCAGGGATAAGAATCCTCCCCTGTTTATCAAGTTCACATTCAAAAGCACCACCCAGTAAAAACCTGATACGCATTCTGTTCATGGGATCAGCCTGTGAAAGGGGTACCAGCTTTGTTTCCACAAATTCCTTCCAGTCAACTTCCCTGAAAGCCATAACACATTTATCAAAACCATGCGTTATGATTAATGTGTGTATGATGTTGTCTTCGCCAAACGCCTTACGCAGTTTTATGGGTATTGCAACGCGGCATTTTTCGTCAAGCGTAGGGCGATATTCACCCATAAACATAGTATACTATACTTTCCCCTTACATTTCTACTATTCTGCACCAATCCCCACTTTTTACCACTTATAGACACAATGTGACATAATTGTCAAGAAAAAAATGAAAATTTATATATCCGCCAATCGTTTCAGGAATGTTACAAAATGATTAAACATATGTTAAATAAAAGGTTAATAATGGCATCATTTTAACCAAACATTGACCGCTATAACACCTCCCTGCTAATTTATACATAGAACCAGTACTGGAATGCAGTATGTGTGAGCATGATAACACAATCAACTGCACAATTTAATGAAATGGTAAGGAGGTTTTATGAAATTAATTATCGCAATCATCCGCCCCGAAAAATTAGCGGATGTTAAAAAGGAGTTAAATGAAGCAAGTATTAATTTAATGACAGTAATCAACTCAATTGGCTCAGGCAGGCAAAAAGGATATCCTGAAACCTACCGTGGCGTAAAACATGAAATACGCCTTTTGAAAAAAATTGAGCTTCAGATAGCTGTCAATGATGATTACGTTGAACCCACCATTAAAGCAATAACCCGCGGGGCAAAGACCGGGAATATTGGTGATGGCAAAATTTTTGTCATACCTATTGAAGAATGTGTTCGTATCCGCACCGGTGAACGCGGCTCACGGGCTATAGGTTAAATAATATTATAAGGAGGCAAACAATGGAAATGTATATAGCAAATATTGACTGGGCACTGGTTATTTCAATAGCTATCATTGCAATTGCAGCAATTCTTATTTTTATAAAAGTAAATCTTAAAATTTGCGAGCCAAACGAGATTCTGATTTTCTCGGGGCGGAAACGCAAACTCCCTGGGGGAGAGGTTGTGGGATATCGTGTAATCCGAGGGGGGTATGGTCTGCGAGTTCCTCTTTTAGAGCGTGTTTCACGGCTGTCACTTTCTATTATTCCCATAACGCTGGGGATAGAAGGAGCGCTTTCCAACGGTATGATCCCATTAAGTATTGTGGCAATAGCTCATGTTAAAATTGCTTCAAAGGAAGGCGGCGGACTGGAAAATGCCGTTGAAAGACTCCTGGGCAAACCTTCATCCGAAGTTGAAACTATCGCTAAGAATACCATTGAAGGTGTTCTGCGCGGTGTTATTGCAACATTCACGCCAGAGGAAGCTAATTACCAGAGGATAGAACTTGAAAAGAAAGTATACGATTTAGCTAAAGATGAACTGATGAAATTAGGGTTTACCTTAGACTCAGTTAAAATTGAAGAAATCAAAGACTCTCAGGGGTATTTAGATGCTGTTGGGCGTCAGCGCAATGCTATCGTTAAGCGTGATGCCCGTATTAAAGAAGCTGAGGCTGAAGCAGAAGCAAAGATCGTTGAGTACGATGCCAGAAAAAAAGCAAGCGACGTTGAATTTCAGTCCAGAATTGCTATCGAAGAATATGAAAGCAATTTCAGGGAACGCAAGGCATTGCTGAACGAATCAACCTTCCAGAAAGAAGTGAAGGCAGAATACGCAAAGAAGCTGGCCGAAATGAAGCATCTTAATGACCTGGAAGAATTGAAGAAGGATGTCAATGCAAAAAAATACACTGCTGAAGTAATAATCCCTGCTGAAGCCGAAAAGAAAGCACAGGAATTAAAAGCCATGGGACAATCATCATATCTTAAAGAACAGGGTATTGCCATGGCTGAAGCAGTGAGCAAGATGCGTGCTGAATGGCAAAATGGCAACACCAAGGAACTGTTTATGCTGCACCTTTTGCCTAACATTGTGGATAGTGTATCCACGGTGCTCAAGGATAACCTGAAAGTGGAAAAGCTTGTTGTTATGGGTGATGGTGGCATACCCAGGCATGTGGGAGATGTCACTTCTACAGTAGTTTCATTCATAGAGCAAATCAAAACTGCAACAGGGATGGACTTAACCAAAATTTTAGATGAAAAGAAGTCTCTGCCGGTAAAAAAGGAGCTTGAATAAGGAGGTGTTTTATGGAAGCTATTTTTGATCCTATCTATCTGGTTAATGGCCACAAGGAGCATACCTCCATTTCAGACATACTTAAGATAATAAAAGAGCATAACATAGAATTTCTGGATCTTAAGTTTATTGACCTGTTTGGCAGGCTTCACCATTATACATTAACTGCGGACAGAGCGGATGAAGAGTTGTTTGCAGTGGGAACAGGTTTTGACGGTTCCTCAATACGGGGATTTCAGTCTATTCATGAAAGCGACATGCTCATGCGCCCTGACCCTAATACTGCATTTATTGATCCATTCTTCGACCACAGGACAATTTCATTCCTTTGTGACATCATTGACCCTGTAGCCAGAAGGCGGTATACGAAAGACTCGCGGTATATAGGTGAAAAAGCAATTGAATATATCCGCTCAACCGGTATAGCCGATATGGCATACTTTGGTCCCGAACCTGAATTCTTCATCTTTGACAAAGTACAGTACGAAGAAACGCAGAACAAAGCGTTCTATGAGGTTGACTCTTCTGAAGCCAGCTGGAACTCTGCCAGGGGAGAACAAAATTTAGGATATAAAATACCGTATAAGCAGGGATACTTCCCTACTGCACCGCATGATCAGCTCCATAACCTGCGTTCAAAAATGGTGGAGGTTCTGCGTTCGTGCGGTATTAAGGTCAATCTTCATCATCATGAAGTTGCAACAGCAGGCCAGACTGAAATTGGGCTTGTGGTTGATGAACTTGTACGGCAGGCCAATGCGCTGATACTGTATAAGTATATCATCAAAAACATTGCAAACCGATATAACAAAACCGTTACATTCATGCCAAAGCCTATTTTTATGGATAATGGTTCAGGAATGCACGTACATGTCAGCCTATGGAAGGGAAGCAGAAATATCTTTTATGACTTTGGAAAGTATGCAGATTTAAGTGACTATGCACGGTATTTCATCGGCGGTATTTTTGCTCACATAGAGGCAGTGCTGGCATTTGCAGCCCCTACCACCAATTCATACAGGCGGCTTGTTCCCGGTTATGAGGCACCCATCAATCTGGTTTACTCGGCACGTAACCGTTCAGCTGCAGTGCGAATTCCAATGTACAGTACCAGCGAAAAAGCAAAACGAATTGAGTTCAGGTGCCCTGATCCATCAGCCAACCCATATTTAGCATTTGCGGCCATTATCATGGCTGGAATGGATGGAATTGAAAACAGGATTGAGCCGCCTGACCCCATTGATGAGGATATCTATGAACTATCGCCCCATGAAAAAATGAACATACGAAATACGCCTGGTACCTTGAAAGAAGTTATTGATGGCCTTGAGCGTGATTGTTCCTTCCTTTTGAAAGGCGATGTGTTCACTGTTGATCTCATTGGAAGCTATATTGCCCACAAGCGATTGCATGAGATAGACCAGATAGCGTTAAGGCCCCATCCATGGGAATATGCACTTTACTATGAAATTTAGGAGGAATCTATGAGGTTATTAAAAATATCAGGAATAATTGGTTCAGTGTTGCTATGTGCAGGCTTGCTATTTGCGCAGGAAGCTGACACTACAGTTGCCCGGGTTCAGACAGATACAGTGAATATGGCTGTTGTTGCGGATACGCTGTGGGTCCTTTTTGCAGCTTTCCTTGTTTTCTTCATGAACTTAGGGTTTGCAATGGTTGAGGCAGGTTTGCAACAGGCAAAGAACGCGGTTAATATATCGGCAAAGAACTTTATTGTATTTGCTATCTCTTCAATTGCTTTCTGGTTTATTGGCTGGGGATTAATGTTTGGCGATGGCAACGGTTTTATGGGCTGGAAAGGGATGTTTATGGTTGGTGGTGCTGATAACAGCCCTGCAACCGAGGAAATGTATAACGGTGTATATTCAGCCCTTAACTGGACAGGCGTACCACTGTTTGCCAAATTTTTCTTTCAGCTTGTATTCTGTGCAACTGCGGCCACTATTGTTTCCGGTGCTGTTGGTGGAAGAATCAAATTTTTAGCCTTTATTGTATTTTCATTTATCCTGACCAGTATCATTTATCCCATTGCAGGTCACTGGATATGGGGTGGCGGATGGTTAGCTCAACGCGGTTTCTGGGATTTTGCCGGTTCAACAGTGGTTCATTCCATTGGCGGATGGGCTGCATTGACAGGGGCACTGGTACTGGGTCCGCGTATAGGTAAATACAACCCTGACGGCAGTGTCAATTCTATCCCGGGGCACAGTCTCCCACTTGCAACGTTAGGCGTGTTTGTTCTGTGGTTTGGCTGGTTTGGCTTCAATCCCGGATCAACAATGGCTGCAAATGCTGCTGATATAGGGCGAATTGCTGTAACTACTAACCTGGCAGCAGCTGCTGGTACATTAACAGCAACCATAACAGCATGGATTGCACTGGAAAAGCCTGATTTATCAATGATACTCAATGGCGCATTAGCCGGATTAGTTGCAATTACTGCACCTTGCGCCTGGGTCACTCCCGGTGCATCTATTGTCATTGGCGCAATTGCAGGCATTCTTGTGGTGGTATTTGTTCTTGCCTTTGACCGATGGGGTATTGATGATCCGGTTGGGGCTCTTTCTGTCCACCTTGCCAATGGCGTTTGGGGCACATTAGCAGTGGGACTTTTTGCTGCAGCACCGTATGCAGGGGGGAGTAGCCAACCACCTCTTGGCCTGTTTTACGGTGGTGGAATAAGCTCTTTTGCAAATCAGCTTGTTGGCGTGGTTGCAGTTGGCAGTTTTGTCTTTGTAGTAAGCTGGGTTATCTGGGTTATTATAAACGCAACCATGGGCATACGGGTTACAAGAGAAGAAGAACTTATTGGGCTTGATATCTCTGAGCATGGGATTGAAGGATACCCGGATTTTGAATCATATACCTTAAAGTAAAAAATAGCATGATGTATATTACAAATAATCCCACGCCATCTTCCGGAGTGTGGGATTATTTTTTTCATTAAGGAACTATTAATAACTGCTAATAATTACCTGCTATTCTATTACTTACCCTTTCTGTAATTCCACTGTAATTCTTTTAAAAGATTTTTTACATCCTGCCAGCTTGAAGCATTCTTTGCTTTTTTAACCCATACAGGTTTTATCACTTCCCATGAATCAGAAAACTTTTCAGGGTATATCCAGTCATGAAATTCAAGCAACAATAAACCTGCCTGCCGGGGTGATTTTGCATTAATAACATCATACTGCCATCCCTGCTGCCGTGTTTTAAATCCATCCTTAACATCCGCCCAGGGAACATATTGCTCAAACTCAATGATATCTTTTTT
>DYLU01000073.1 GCA_020721905.1 Leptospira biflexa
GGAGCTTCATTGCCCGGAATATTTTCTGGTGGCTGAACACTGGCAGATGGCGTTTCCTGTGTATACGCAGGCATAGCTGTGCCGCACAGCACCACCATATACGCAACACACACTACCACAAAAATATTACGGTACTCTTTCATATAATGTTCCTGCTCATACTATCGTTTATCAATAACAGATCACGATAACTTTTGCTGAATTGCACTCTTGACAAAATCCACTTTTACGCCTTCTGCAAGTTTTAAGGTAATAATATTTTCTTCAGGCTTAATACTTACCACCACGCCAATCATCCCGCCTGATGTGAGCACCCTGTCGCCTTTTTTAAGCTGGTCAATCATCTTCACGCGATCTTTTTCCTTCTTTTGTGTTGGCCTAATCAGAAGAAGATAAAAAATCAATATCATCAGGACAAGGGGAACTATACTTACCCATGGGCTTGATGCCTGCTGTCCATTGGCTGCGTATGCTATCTCAAATGGAAACACGTTGTTACCTCGCTTTAACTCATTATATTTTCAAATCCGCACAAAACATATAAAGACCCATTGAAAGCCTGATATGCCTTTATTCAATAAAAAAAGCACACATAAAATCAATGCAACCATTATGGAATGAATTGCAAATGTCAACACAATTTATGCAATATTTTCAATCCGCAAGTATTAATACAGGTGTACCAACCTGAATATACTGCTCCAATTCTATTATATCGTCGTTGTACATGCGTATGCAGCCACTGGAAGATAAGTTCCCAATTGAATCCGGATCATTATTGCCGTGAATTGCAATACCACCGCCTATTGATGGCACTTTACCGTTATTTTGAGGCAAAACACCACTCTTTTTAGCCTTTTCATACCGGATCCGGTCATTAGTATTTGGATATGAAATAGAAAAAAATCGTGGTCCATAGGCGTTATCGCCCAGATCAACATTGGGATGGCCAAATTTATAGTGCCCATCTTTTGCCTTAAAATAAACCTTATTCATTTCTGAAAGTTGTTTATAGGCGTGTGAATTCTTTGGGGCATCCATGCTTAAAATTTGCGTTATATGATATAGCCCTTCGGGCGTACGGTTATCGTTTGCATATAACTTTGGCTTTTTATCAGGATTTAATCCATAACCAATGGTGTATGTTGCAACAATACCGTTTCGTTCTACAACAAATAACATAAATAATTTTTTACTAATTACAATGCTGTAATTACCCTTGTAATTTTTTAAAAGTTTCTTCCCTTTTTTCTGATAGTATCCATATTCACTGCAGGAAAGAAGGAATACTAACAATATATTGATTACTGATTTCAGGATATGCATAACAAAAGACTCCTTATAATGAGAATTTATATACATCCATTGGTTTGTTGCAACAAAATCTGGACAAAACAATCTCGCTTTCCATAAAGCAACCCTTTATCAGATGGCTGCTGAGCCTGTCGAAGCAGGTTGCCGAGTAGCACGCATAGCGTGCGTATCGAGGCAGGTTGCTGAGTTCATCGAAGCAGGTTGCTGAGTTCATCGAAGCAGGTTGCTGAGCCCGTCGAAGCGTCACCGTGCTGCAGGTGATTTCTGCAAGCGCAATGCTGCAAGCTCCCTGAGTACTTCACTGGTAATATCATACCCATCTCTTGCATACACAACAGTGTCACCGCCACCAAGGACTATTGCGTATCCATTACGTTTTGCTACAGTAGCTATCGCATGCTGAATGTCCGTTAAAAATATTTTTTTCTGCTTATCCATCTCATCTGCAATAGATTGAAGCGGTACTGCAAGGTCTTTTCTTTCAGTATCACTTACTGACGGGGCATCAAGCTTTGCCTTTAACTCGTTATAGCGCTTTTGCAATGCAAGAGCATCCGGCGATGTCTGAATCATATAATTATACAATATGGGCAGCTGAACATACCTGATTGCAAGGCTGTCCTCCCTGTCAACTGTCTGACATGACACCATCAGTAAACACACTATACATAAAACTAACCGTTTCATTATCAGAACCGCATATCTCCAATACCAAACTGAAACTGGAAGCCGCTTAATGGTTTAAAATATCCGTCATCCCTGCCAACCCATGCTAATTTGCGTCCAAACCAGAATCGCAGTGGCATCATGGGTATCTGAATCTTAAACCCAAATCCATACGAATATTTGAAATAGGACATATAGTCAATCTTATTGATATCCTTGATGTCATAGAGCAATCCATTGGCTTTATCTTCATTAATGATTTTCCTGGTGGAATCTTCTAAACTCTTCTCCCAGAAACTATCGGTCCATACTGAACCAGCATCAAAGAAGAATACAAACCACAAAAAAGTTGGATGTATCGGGATTCTGAATTCAGCACCATATAATATTCTGTGGAAAAGCCCGTAACGCCATGAATCGGGAAAATCAAAATCAAGGATTTCCCATCCGCGCAATGTCTCAGGCCCGCCTATATACAGCCTGTCTTCAGATTCAAGCCAGGGATTTTTGTCAGGATCCTGTACATCGTACATCTTATTTTTGAACCATGGCGGAGTTATAAACGTACCGTTAAACCGCAACTCAACAACGCAGGGATGTGTTTTCAGGAAAGGCAGATGAAATGGCGAAAAATACCAGTACAGATCAGGGGAATACTGCACCCAGTGGTCATCACCGCGGATTATATAACCACCAGTGAATGATGCAGAAAACTCAGCCCGCCAGCCGCGTGTTGGATTCAGGTAGTTGTCTTTTGAGTCACGATATGCATACAGGGTTAGTTTACGCTTTTCCTGTGACCCCTGAGCCTGTTCCAGAAAAACAGTATCGGTGCTGTTGCCGGACGCATTAATAACCTCCTTCATGGCATGATACCACACAGAGCCAATGCCATAGTAATACCAGAATCTATAGTTTAATCCTATTGAATAACCATATTGCTGCGTCTGGTGTGTTGCTGTTTGATTGGAATTTGTAAATATAGAGCTCTGTTCGATAGTTGACAGCATATAGAAAACTGACAGATTAAGACCAATGGGCTTATCAAAAAGCCATGGTTCATTGAACCCAAGCGTAATAGAATTACGTAATGGACCATATTCAAATCTAAGTGAAACGCGCTGGCCATTGCCCATAAAGTTATTTTCCGCAACATCAGCAAAAATGGAAAACCCAGTCATGGAACCCCAGCCGCCGCCAAGTGAAATAGTACCTGAAGGCTGTTCCACAACATCCACAATGAGATTCATGTAGCCTTCTTTTGAACCGGGTCGAACATCAAAGTTTACTTCTTTGAAGAACCCTAAATTGTATACACGCTCGCGCGAAAGCTGCATCTTGTATGAGTTGAAAAGTTCACCTTCATAGACAACCAATTCACGGCGAATAACCTTATCCTTGGTTTTCTGATTTCCCTTGATAATGATATTTTCTATATATGCCTGCGATCCTTCTTTAATACGGAAATGGGTAAAGATATACTTGCGTTTTTCTTTTTTTCCATCGGCATCCACTTCTTTTTCGGTTATTTTGCGTTCCGGGATTATGCGCGCAAAGATATACCCTTTTGTTGCATAGACAAAACTTATCATCTGGCGGTCTTTCTGATAAAGGGTATCATTAAATGGCTCTCCAGTTCTGGTTTGTTCAAATTGCGATGTAATATCCTCAGTGGAAAATACCTCGTTGCCCGATACTTCATAGCCATCAAAGTAGTAACGCTCGCCTTCGTGCAATTTTATTGTTATGTATATACCACGCTTTTCCTGTGTTTCCGGATCTAACCACCTGTACTCCACAGAATCTTCAACAATATCAGCATCCAGATATCCCAATTCACGGTAATACGCCAGTATTTTTGCCTTATCGTCCTCATAGGTAGACTTATTGAATTTTGCATCAGCAAACAGGCCTTCCTCTTCGGTTTGCAACAACTTTTTTAATGTCCTTAATGGAACAATTGTATTGCCAACTATGGCTATCTTCTGTACTTTGATATCCTCCCCTTCATCCACAATAAATATTACATTGACCGCGTTCTTTTCATCTTTTGCCTTTTCAACTTTGTACTTCACAATTGCATTGAAAAGGCCTTCTGTTTCATATTTATTGCGGATTTTAATCAGGCCTATCTCAACCTTGTCTTTACGGTAAACATCCCCTTCCTTGATTGGCAATTCTTCTTTTAAGGTTGTTTCATTGACATCTTCAACGCCTTTAAATAGTATTTTATTAACCACAGGACGCTCAGTACATACAAAACGTACAGCTACGCCATCCTGATATTCTTCAGTTTGGACGATAATATTTTCAAACTTTCCGGTTTTAAAGATTTTCTTTATATCCTCACGTATTTCCACTGCTCTGAGTGGATAGCCAACTTCAGTGGTCATAACATCCAGCAGGTCTTCTTCATCAACATCAAAAAGCCCGGTAAACTCTATCTTTTTAACTATCTTTCCTTCATATTTTGAGGGCTGTCCAAAACCACCGTTAAATAGTGCCATAATAACAATTACTGAAACAAAAATTCCTGCTTTCTTCATCCTGTCCAATTCCTTTATTCTATTTTAACCACAGTATTTACCATTCACGGTATTTTTGCTATATTGTATATGCAGTTTTCATTTAGGTTTAACTGTTGCCAGTGTAAATCGCGGGATGCCTGCCTGATTGAGCAGATCCATCACGGTAATGATTGTTTCATAATTTGCATCCCTGTCACCGCGGATAATAACCATTTTGTCTTTAACCAGTTCCTTTCTTTTCCTGAATTCCTGCAATAAATCCCCCGGTGCGTATTTCACATCATTAACAAATACCTCATTTTTTTCATTTATGCTTATAACCATAGCGGCATGCTGCATCTGCCCCGATTGAACTGCCTTGGGCAGGTGCACGGTAATGGACGATAGTGACCCAAAACTTGATGTCACCATAAAAAATGCTACCAGTAAAAATGTCATGTCAACAAGCGACGTTATATCAATTAAGGATCTGTATCCTAATTTACTCTTTACCTTTATCGTAGTTTTCAACCCTTGATCCATATGTGCTTTAATGCATGCCTATTTTTGTTATTGCAGTACTCTTATTACTGTTTTTGTTCCATTGAACATAACGGGAAGTCAAGCAGTGTATTGGCTACATATTCAAGATCTTTGTTAAACCTTTCAACACGGCTTACCAAATAATTATAGAAAATCCATGACGGAATTGCTACAAGTAAACCCAATGCTGTTGTGATGAGCGCTTCGGCAATGCCGTATGCCAGCAAATCCTGCGCCACACTGCCCACCTTTGATAAGGCACTGAATGATTTCATCATACCGGTAACAGTTCCAAGTAAACCAAACATTGGCGCTATGGTAGCAATAGTTGCGATAATGCCTATATGCTTTTCAATAGCTTTTTGTGCCGCATACACCTGCTCAGCAATAAGTCCTTCGCGTTCCTTCCTGGTGCTGGCAAAGGTTATGGCATTGTGGATAAGCTCGCTTATGGGACCCGGCACTCTTTTGCACAACAGCAATGCCTGCTGGATATTGCTTGCACTGCATTCTTTATGTACACTGCTGACAAGCAGTGCATAATCTGCATTTATTCTTCTGTAAAATATAATTCTTTCAACAATAGCAGCAACAGCTATCACCGAACATAGCAATATTGGTAAAAGCATAACCCATGTTGGCACGGCATCAAATACACCAATTAATGTCCCACTGTGCATAGTGTTTTATCCTGTGATTATATACTATGAACTATCGCCTATAACAATATCCGTATGCCAAACAATCCCTTAATACCTGATTCCGGATAATTTTCGCGAAGATAATAGCGATTGTTATATACATTTTCCACTCTAAAATATGCAAAAAAGCCTTCAAGCATTTTTCGCTGTACATCTAAATACCCAACCACCCGCAATTTGAGTTTGGCATCACTAACCGGTGAGGTATATACTGAACTTGCAATATCATGGGATAGATTGATTTTCCACTTTGTCCCATTATAGGTAATTGCCATTGCCGCCAGATGCTGTGGCCTGTAGGTTATATGTTCATCAGCATGATAATATGCATAGGTATACTGTGCATCAACATTGAGCACTTTGGGCACAATATTGAGTACCAGCATAACACTATTGGTAAAAATCCATGACTCAATACCCTTAGCAGTCAGAACATCGCCCGGGACTGTTACATAATTGTAAAAGTTGTTGCTGTGTTCAGTCTGCGATACAACCTGCATTGTTATTAAGCTATTCATTTTATAATCAATCTTTGCATGAACTTTATGGACATGTGCCGGTTCAAGATTGTATATTGGCGCAATGAACTTTTGCTGCAAGTATAATTCTTCAGGCTTGAACGGCTGCATGAAGTAACTGTACTGTAATATGAAGCTGGAATTACTGAAACCCTTATAGCTTGTTCCAATAATTGGTCCCAGCAACCAGTGGTCATCCCTGTTAAAATCTGCATTGAAGCCAATTGTTACTCCAACATCCTTTGTTATATTAAAGTCATCAACTACCTCATTGTTACAAAAAAAATCATTTTCATACTTTTCATATTTATAGCCATAAAACGCAGAAGAATATTTGAAACGGTTGGAAGCGGACCATATATATTCACCCCCAATCTGGCCGTGTCCCTGATATACGCGGCTTGTTTCACCTTGCGTTGTTGTGCCAACCAGCCTGTGGTAATACTGTGCACCGCCTATGCCATAATACATTTCAAACGAAGGGCTGTACTTTACAATATTTTTCCAGTCAAGGATAACGTTGTCTTTTTCTTCACGGCTGTATACAGGATTTTCCGCCATACCATATGAATCATTATGCACATTAATATCAAAAATAGATTTCCAGGTTTCCGAGGCTGTTACATTTCCGGTAAATCCAATGCGGTTTTGATAGTAGCTTGTGTTTTTAAAGATGTCATCCTTGTATCCATAGTCATTGGATTTTTTTAAATATGTCCTGAGCAGATATACAAAGCCTTCCTGCTCCTGTGAAAGGTTAACCGTTGACAGCATATCATTGTATTGCCCGTACACCACCTGCATATCTATATTCATGTTGCGATAGTTCTGGGCATCAGTACTTTGCGGAATGTTTTCCTGGGCAAAGACTGGTTGCATCAAACAAAGAAAAAGTGCTGTAGTAATACATAGTTTTTTTGCAGTTATCCGATACCCCATACAACCCCATATCAATACACGATTACAATCTTTTTACAAGAAAGCGAAATGCATTTCAGTGCAGGTTGATTATTTATATATTGCGGTTTTAAGTCAATACAATTTACAATAAAGTAGAGCCTACCCAATCTGCAATTTTTGTAATTGCAACGTCATACAAAATACTACCGGAATTAATTAAACCTTCCTATAAAACCTTAATATGCGGATGTTTTAAGGTACCATTTTTCTCCTAAGTCATATTACGGATTGTACACTATACTCTTTTTAATAAACATTCTTGCATTTCGAAGGATTCAATAAATCTCGTAGCCACTTTACTGATCCCCTCATTATACTTTACCATTTATTTATAATTTTCTCATACAATTTATTTCAAACATGATTTTGCACACATTTTTCATCATCCTATTCTGAATCAAGATCAAGATGACTCTTCACAACAACGTCACTACGGGCTTGATCCAAAATCTATTTGCTGCCAGCAACAAAGATCCTGAAACAGGTTCAGGATGACTTTATACGCGCAATCCTGAATTTTGTCAGAACATGGATTACGATAATTTCCTCATCATCGTTGCGGATACCGATCCGCAATCTGTTACCATTCACAATTCAGGATTAACCTTGAGCAGCTAAGATGCATCACCTTTCACATCAACATACACATATACATTTACACACCCTGTATTCTTTGACACTCAGTTCCTAAGGAATGACCAAAAACTTCTTAGTACTTCTACATTATACTACACCCCTACGGTAAAAGTTTCATTGAATAGGTAACTTTCTCCCCTGGAACACTGAAATATTCACGATTACGCCATGCATCCACCATATCAGTATTGTGTTTGCACATAAAATGTTCATTTTCGCCAGTTATTAACATCATATACGCCTGAGGCTCTTTGCCAAATTGTACTATGATACGCGGTGCTGATGCCAGATCCGCAATAAATGGTGGGGCAACTTCCATGAATTTTGCACGACAGTTTGTTTCGCCATCGCCTTCAAACGGAAATGGCCCATAATTAACAAGTGGCCTGAACAGAGCTGATTTTCCCAGCACATGGTCAAATTTAATTTTATGAATTGCACCCCACTGCCATTTTTCAACTTTTTTTGTGCCATAAAAATCTTCAAGCAAGGTACAAGTTTCAATAAATGCTCTGGTTGCAATATCCCCAATTGTTTCCTTATGTGATGTTTTAGTATCATCAAAGAAAACACTGCCAGTCTTTACCATTTCAAAAAAACGTTCCATACTGATATAGCGCTCACTGACATATTCAGAAGCAACTACATCACCAAGCTCATCAACAAATGTTTGGTAGGCAAAGCGTACATAAAATGTATTGTACACAGATGCTGCAGTTGAATCCTTGCTGCTGTTACCGTCCCAGCTCATGAGCACATCATACGCCTCCTTCATGTATTCTTCCAGTTTTTCACGGCTGACATGCTTCTTTACTATGTTTTTTATTTTTCCTGCCAATACGGTGTGAGTATCAGTCTGCATGGTTTTCATATACAGAGCATCAAGATTATTTTTTCCTCGTAACATGCGTGCAATATTTTCATAACGGTATCCCGGCGCGTATGTTGCGTTCAGGTCATACGGAAAATCATCAACATTGAGATTGTTGGCCGTTGCAATATACCCGCGCTCTGGATTTTTAATCATGGGATATTTATCATCCGGGATATTACCTTTCCAGTTACACATCACTTTTTCACCATCAGCAATAATATTACCTGTTCCTTTTTTTCTGAGTGGAAGCGAACCAATAACCCTGAAGGCAATATTTCCCCTGTCATCTGCGAATACCAGGTTTTGTGGTGAAATGCGTATATGTTTTGCCCCTTCCATAAACTCATCAAAGTTTTTTGATGCATTCATCATAAAAAAACCCTGAAAATCTATTGTATCAAAACCAGTCCAGTCCAGGCTAACATCAAATCCCATGCCCGTAAACACTTCAGTCAATACCGGCTTTCGTCCTACATAATATATTGTTTTTTCTATTGGCTGTTTTCCTTTGACCATAAATACTACTTTTTTCTTTGCCAGATCATACCATTTCCCATTATATTTATACCGTTGTTTTTCCCAATCGATAGTTTCTTTAAACAGATCCACCATATCTGCTCCCTGATTGGTGAGCCCCCAGGCACAGTGTTTATTGTAACCCGAAGCAACAAACGGAAGCCCCACAATCTGTGCACCAGCCACTTCAAAATCGCCGGCCTTAACATGGATAAGATAAAAATCATTGGGAAGCTTTGAATTGTGTACCTGCATGTCACTGCACAACATTGCTTTCTTATGTGCAGTCAGTTGCCCTGCAACTGCCCAGTTGTTGGATGCTGACCTGCAACCTAAAAGCCAGCCCATCTCTTGTATCAGTGATGCAAATTGTAAATCAGAAAGCCATTCTTTTGAGCTATCGCCCACAATTGTTGGAGTATCCGGTGGTATAAAATTAAGAAGCATGCTTCCTTTTTCCCTGCCCAATTTCTGAAATATCTTATGATATAAAAGCTCATGTTCCATATTGTAGGCCAGGCTCCAGTTCAGCATCATACCTACACCTATTGAATCAGCTATCTCCCACTTTTCTTTTTGCATGCCTAACAGTTTCATGTACACATTGGGGCCATGAGTATCAAGGTAATAATTAACGCCATCCACATAGCGCTGGTATAATTTTTTATAATAGGGCGATAGTTTTTGTGTATATACTTTTGCCCTTTCATAAAAGCCAACAGCACGCAAAAAGTAATCCTTGCTCAGTGTATCCGCTCCTGCAAACTCGCTGATTCGCCCTTGAGCAATCCGCCGTGTGAACTCCATCTGGAACAACCTGTCCTGTGCATTGACAAAACCCCATGCAAAGAAAAGATCTTCCATATTCTTTGCGGTGATAGTAGGAACAGCAAAACTGTTACGTTCAATAGTTACCGGCGCCGATAATCCCGGTGCATGGATATCGGTGGAATAATCAGGCAAGCCCGTTCTTAAAAAAAGGTAAACTGCAACAATGGCTATAAGCACAATTGTTAGTATTGTTATAATGATTTTTTTCATGGCGCCCCCCTGATGATGTTGTATATTATAATTCACTAATAGATGAACAGTACAAATAAATATGTCATTATTAATATACTGGAATAATGGGATTGTCAAATACTTTATTTAATAAACATGGGGAACATGCACTAACATTTTGTAAGAATAATTATTTAACCACCAAAACCAAGAGGAACAACTTTTATGGTATCCCCATCACGTAGCTTTACATTCCTGTTCAATCGCTTTCCATTTCTGAAAAAAGCTGTCTGGGTAGCCTCATTTTGTCACTATCAGATCTTCTCTACCCATTTCCTTAAGAACAATGGGAAATTGCTGGAACGTTGTTTTAATTACCGGCAATAGTTTCAGCATTGCTGTCACCTTTCCTCCCTGCTTAATAATTCCTTTTGCCACTCCTGCTATTGGATTTTCCAATCCATGCCAAAAACGGTGTGAGTGGTCAGCAGGTTGTGATGACCAGACATCAGCTTCAATATCACATTTGCCCAAATAAAAAGTGCCGTAATACCCCGCTTTTTTTGGAGGATTTTTTAAATCTATTGTTACCTCAGCATCAGGATCAGTATAAATAAATTTAATGACAATACCTGCTTTTGCAAGCTTTGAACCAATCTTAGGATCTTTTAAAATATTATCCAGAAAATATCCATATATTGTATATAACTCCTCTGTGTCTTTATAATACTTTCCCATAGCTTCCTCCATGTATATTTAATAAAATTTAGAATTCTTTTACCTCTTACCACTAATCACCAAAAATTATTTTCGCTGATCAAAGCGACGCCCATATAGCATACCGGCTATTCCAATCTTCAACATCTGGATTGTACCACCAGCCACACCCCATGCCTTTGCATCCCTGTACATTCTTTCAACAGGAAATTCTGTACTGTATCCATATCCACCAAAAATCTGCATCGCCGTATTGGTAACATCCACAACCATTTCATTGGCATAAGCTTTTGCAAGTGATGCTTCATATATTGACGGCAGTCCACCACCTGCATTGGTAGCCGCCCTGTACACCAGTAATCTGGCTGCATCAAGCTTCATTGCCATATCGACAGTCATGAACTGTATTGCCTGAAACTCACATATTGGTCTTCCAAACGCTTCGCGTTCCATGGCATATTTTTTTGCTTCTGCCAGAGCACCCCCGGCAATCCCTAAGCACATGCCAGCATTACCACATCGCTCAATATGAAACGTTGTCATAAGCCTGTTAAACTCACCCGGTTTTAATACAACATTTTCTTTTGGCACTCTAACATTATCAAAGAACAAATCACACGAAGGCATGCCGTGTAAACCCATATACACTTCCTGCTTGCCAAAACTAAATCCTTCCATTCCTTTTTCCACTATCAAACTGCCAATACCTCTATACCCTTTAATATTATCAAAACGGGTATATACCAGGTAATGTGTTGCATGACCACCACCCGTAATAAACGCTTTCCGGCCATTAAGAACATAACTATCGCCATTTTCTAAAGCATTTGTCCTCAAAGCAGTTAAATCTGATCCAACTTCCGGCTCAGTCATACACACAGACACACTGTATTCACCGTTACAAACGCCAGGAATTAATTTCTTCTTCTGCTCTTCACTTCCAAGAATATCAATAGCTTTGATAGGACCAACATTTGATTCAAAAACCGGAGCTGCAATCATAGGGCTATATTTTGCCAGCTCCTCTATTGCAATAATGGCATTTAACAGAGGCTGTCCACCTCCACCATGCTCTATGGAAAGTGTCATGCCTAAAAGACCAAGCTCAGCAAATTTTTTGATTAATTGAAAAGGAAACTGGCAGGTCTTATCAATTTCCCTTGCTAAATCTTTGAACTTTTCCCTTTCACCTAAATCATGAATAAGTTTAATCAGCATTTGCTGTTCTTCACTATAGCTAAAATCCATGTATAATACCCCCGGGCTAAAATTTTATCAGTAATTAAATAATTTTAATAAGCTCATTTATATTCTTTATTTTTTCAATATTCATAACCATTTCAGCCAATGCATCAGCATTTACCTTTCTACGTTTTGCAAACCGTTTAATTTTTTGCTTAATATCTTCCACATTCATAGGGTCACGTGGGTCACCTTTGGGAATATCAACCTGTTTTTGAATGATTTGTCCATTAGTTAGTTTGATTATAACACGGCTTGCAGTTTTGTCGGGATACATAGCATTCAGATCATCAACAGCTT
>DYLU01000074.1 GCA_020721905.1 Leptospira biflexa
AAAGCTGGCAATTAATACGATAATAGTGTAAATATCAGGAGATATATCTTTATATTTTTTATTTTACAATATCTTTACAATGGCTTTATAATTTCTTTATAATTATGGACTATTTAATTTAAAGCATCTTTGTGATTGTTGTGGTGTACATGTGCAAACTTATTCATTAAGTGTATGCTATTTCTCATTAAAAACTAACAATAATATTATTACGATAAATTATGCTAAAACAAACATTACAATCTGCACTTAATATTCACAACATAAGCGACAGAATAATCAAATATATATTTGCATTTGTTGGCTTTCTTTCCGTTTCATTTCTTTTTCTTATAATGATATTTCTTTTTAAAGAAGGATTGCCAATATTTGATTTTGTTAGTGTAAAAGAATTTTTATTTGGTACAAGCTGGTATCCAACTTCATCGCCTCCAAAGTTTGGCACGTTACCACTCATAGTTGCTTCGCTGTCGGTAACATTTGTTGCTTTACTGTTTGCTATACCTTTCAGTTTATCTATTGCCATTTATTTATCTGAACTGGCATCTGCCCCTGTTCGTGAGATAGTAAAGCCAACAATTGAACTTATTGCATCAATTCCATCAGTTATTATTGGCTTTTTTGGTATGGTTGTTGTTGCTCCGTTTTTACAGGACTACTTTAACGTTGATACGGGATTAAACTTGTTAAATGCCTCAATTATGCTGGCTTTTATGGCCATACCTACTATTGCCAGTATATCTGAGGATGCGCTCTCATCGGTACCTGTATCATTAAAAGAAGCATCCTATGCATTAGGTGCAAACCGCTGGCAAACGGTCGTCCATGTAACTATGCCTGCAGCGCTTTCAGGTATATGGACAGCTATAATACTGGGTGTGTCACGAGTGTTTGGCGAAACAATGGTGGTACTTATGGTGGCTGGAGGTGCTACCACGTTTCCTACTTCACTATTTGATCCTGTACGGCCTCTCACATCAAATATTGCTGCTGAAATGGCTGAAGCCTCATACAGGAGCGATCACTACTTTGCACTTTTTGCAATAGGCATTATACTTTTTGTTCTTACTCTTATATTCAATATAATAGCTAATTATCTATCTATGAAATATAAATTTAAATACCATTAAAAGGGGATTATGGCTTCACTACAAAAAAAAGCACAGGTTATTGAAAAAACATCATTTGCTGTTGTAAGTTTACTGTCATATGTTATTTTAGTATTTTTGCTATTTGTACTGGGATATATCTTCCTGCAAGGATATAAAGCTCTATCATGGGATTTTATTACTTCATTCCCTAAAAATGAAATGCGTGAAGGAGGTATATTCCCGGCTATACTTGGCACATTATATCTTATGATTGGTTCATCTGCTATTTCCATACCAATAGGAGTAATGACAGCAATCTACTTAACGGAATATGTGGAAAACGTTAAGCTGTTAAGCTTTATTCGTCTTGGCATTAATAATTTAGCCGGTGTGCCATCAGTTGTGTTTGGCCTTTTTGGATTAAGTGTGTTTGTTATATTCTTAGATTTTGGATCATCAATCATAGCAGGATCGCTCACCTTAGGCATTCTTAACCTGCCGCTGGTAATCCGCTCAACTGAAGAAGCTTTGCTCACTGTTCCCGGTTCATACCGTGAGGCATCCCTGTCATTGGGAGCAACCAAATGGCAAACTATATACAAAATCGTTATGCCCACTGCACTGCCTGGTATCTTAACTGGCATTATGTTATCCCTTGGAAGAGCAGCAGGGGAGACAGCTCCGATAATGTTTACGTGCGCAACATTTTTTACACCCTACACCCCAGACTCACTGTTTAGCGAAGTAATGGCGTTACCATACCATATATATGTGTTAGCAACAGCCGGCACCCATATTGAGGCAACGCGCCATATCCAGTATGGTACAGCTATTGTGCTTATAGCATTAGTATTGGGGTTGAATTTTAGCGGTATGCTGCTCCGCTATAAATACAGAAAAAATGTAAGCAATAACTGAGTGTAAATACAATAACCTTCTAAGGTTTTTCTCCATATAAATATTTGAATAAAGATGTGCTGATAAAGGGAAGAAAAAATAATTTTTAAACTTTGTATGTTGGGATTGATACTGAAAATGTAGAACCGTTCATGGATGATGATACATCTATTTTCCACCCCAATATAAGTGCAGCATGCTTTACAATAGATAATCCCAGGCCCGTACCACCTGTTTCGCGTGATCTACTTTTGTCAACCCGATAGAACCGTTCAAAAATCCTTGGTATTTCATCGGGCGGGATGCCAATGCCGGTATCAGCTATTCGTATTATCAATGCATTGGTGTTTGCACTGGCAGTTATAGCAATAGAGCCACCTTCATTGTTATAGTTAATCGCATTATCAATGATATTAAAGAAAATCTCCTCAGCCAGAAAATCATTACCTGTGATTTTTTCAGGTAAAGAATCTAATTCCATTGCAATTGTCAGATTCTTTTTCTGGATTTTTGGCATCAAAAGATCAATACATCGGGAAATACAATCTTTCACATTAATTGTTTCATTTAGATAATAAGTGCTTGTTTCCAGTTGATTGAGCTTTAACATATCATTAATGATAGCATTCTGTCTTTCAACATTCAGCAATGCATGCTCTAAAAACTGCTGTGTTGTTTGATGATCACATATATTATCTTTTATTGTTTCAAGATACCCCCGTATAATACTGATTGGAGTTTTCAATTCATGCGACAGATTACCAACTAAATCTGATTTTAACTGTTGTATGCGTTTCTGTTCAGTTACATCATGCATTACCAGTAAGACACCACTGGATGGATCCTGAAATGGATAAATAAAAATCTGAAAATTCTTGTTGTTGATAGTTTCTTCAAATATAATTTTTTGTTTTTGTAATAATGAAACATGTATTTTTGCATTAAGATCACTGTGCCGTATAAGAGTGTAATAATACTTATTTACAAGCTCATTTGACAAATCAAAACAGTGGGCAAAAGCACCGTTGTATACTGATAATTTTTTATTCTCATCAATGAGAGCAATAGGATCATGAATGCTTTCGATAATCATGAACAGTTTATTCTTTTCACCACTAAGTTCATTAATCCTCTGCTGTATGCTATCGGCCAATCGGTTCATAGCCTTTTGTAAAAGGCCTAATTCATCATCTTTATAATTGTAAATGCGGGCATTGAGGTCACCGTCAAAAAAATTATTAATGAATTGTAATGACTCCGTAATAGGTTTTGTGAACGTAGAACTGTTAATAAATGTTACTCCAATACTCAGCACCAGTATAATAATTCCTGCAACAAGTATATTTTTGGTAATAGATGATATTAATGCATTCACTGTATCCAGCGACTTTGCAGAACTGATATAGTATCCATCGAAATATTCTGCAACATAGAGCATATCAGCTTTCATGGTCTGGCTGAATCGTATTGCAGTTCCAACTCCCTTTTTCGTTGCTTGTAGTATTTCAGGTCGGTATGAATGATTTTCCATCATTTGAAAATCTGCATCCGAGTCAAACAGTACGGTGCCATCACTCTGAATAATGGTGATGTGCATGGAGCTTTTATGGGATAGATTTTTTAAAACAGTTACTATCTCATAGGAAAAAAATTGTTTGTTAATGGGTTTGTGAAATGACAGGCAATAGGTATTTATATAATCATTACTTTGCTGTAATTCATTTTTTAAGAATACAGTAAATTCTTTGTGAATATGGCTACTGCTGTAAATAAGAAGAAAAGAAATAAAACATACCAGTGCTACAGAATATACAACAATTAATTTTGTTTTAAGACGTTTGAACATTATACTTAACCTTTTAATCCATACCCTACGCCGGAATAGGTTTTAATTGCATCCTTGTAATGTCCTAATTTTTTCCTGAGATTCATAATATGCACGTCAACAGTTCTGTCAATGACATATACATTGTCGCCGCGAATACTGTCGATGATATTGTCCCGGGAAAAAATCTTACCAGGGTATTGCATAAAAAGTTTAAGTATAAGAAATTCGGTCTTTGTAAGGTCTATGGGGTTCTTGTCGATAGTTATTGAAAATTTTTCCGGATGCAGTACAATGCCTTTGTAGGTTAAAACTTCTTTAGGTGTTTCTTCCTTTACCTGGAGACGCCGCAGAATTGCTTTAACACGGGCAATGAGTTCATGGATGCTGAATGGCTTGGTTATGTAATCATCGGCCCCTAACTCAAGTCCCAGCACTTTGTCAAGTTCCGCTGATTTTGCTGAAAGAAATAAAATAGGTATATCTTTTAGCGTATTGGATGCCCTTATGTGCTTGCACAAATCCAATCCATCCATGCCACTCATCATGATATCAAGTATCAACAAATCAGGTTTTGCAATAGCTAATTGTTTAAGGACCTCTTCGGCTGAAGCAAAAGTAGCAACGTCATAGCCATTTTTCTGAAGATTGACTTTCAATATTTCGCGGATGTCCTTCTCGTCGTCAACAACATATATTTTTGGCATGTATCACTCCTGGTGCCGTACATCTTCTCCTTCAATGTAGTAAATAGCCCGTTCAGCGATGTTGGTTGCATGATCGCCAATGCGTTCCAGAGATCTAGCAACCATGATAAGGCCAAAAGCAGACGAAATGGTAGCCGGATTTTCAACCATAAAGCTGAAAAGCTCACGGTTTATCTGCATATTGAGTTCATCAACATCTTTGTCAAGGGCAATACACTGACGTGCATATTCAATATTTTTCTCCGTGATTGCCTGAAATGCCATTGTTATCATCTTAATACATAGTTCAGTCATTCGTGGTATATCAATAAGTGGTTTTAATAATGACTTGCCTTCCAATCGTATTGTTTCTTTTGCAATGTTAGTTGCCAGATCGCCAATGCGCTCTAAATCAGTATTGGATTTTAAAATAGCTAATATTAATCGCAGGTCACCCGCAGCAGGTTGTTTTGTTACCAATAACCTGCTACATTCCTCATCAATTGCAATTTCAAGTTTGTCAAGGATCGTATCGCGCTGCAAAACCTTTTCGGCTAATTTGACATCAAGGTTTTTTAATGACTGTACTGCATCAGTCACTGCCTCAATGGCAATATCAGCCATTTCCAGTATTTTACGAACCAGATCATTAAGTTCCTGCTCTAAATGTGTAAGCATGGCTTACTCCTTTTTAATAATTATCCAAACTTCCCTGTAATATAGTTTTCCGTCATTTGTTTCTCGGGCTTTGTAAACATGATTTCTGTTTTATCTACCTCAATGAGTTTTCCCATATAAAAGAATGCAGTATAATCACTGACGCGTGCTGCCTGCTGCATGTTGTGGGTTACAATTATTATGGTATATTGTTTCTTTAAGTCCTGAATAAGCTCTTCAATTTTTTGTGTTGATATAGGATCAAGTGCAGAAGCAGGCTCATCCATAAGTATGATCTCGGGCTGTACTGCGATGGTTCGAGCAATGCACAGGCGCTGTTGTTGCCCTCCCGAAAGGCTCATGGCTGAAGTTTGCAGTCTGTCTTTTACCTCATCCCACAGTGCCGTGCGTTTCAGTGAGTCTTCCACAATACGCTCAATGGTATATCTGTCTTTTATACCATTTATTTTTAAACCGTACGCTATATTGTCAAAAATTGATTTTGGGAATGGATTTGATTTCTGGAAAACCATGCCAACGCGTCGACGAAGCTGCGTGACATCATATTTAGTATGGTATATGGATTCCCCATCTATGGTTAATTCGCCTTCAATTCGTGTATAGGGTATTATATCATTCATCCTGTTGATACAGCGAAGGAATGTTGATTTACCACAACCAGAAGGTCCAATAAGAGCCATTACGGTATTTGCATGCACTGTCAGATTAATATCAAAAAGCGCCTGATTGTCACCATAAAAAAATGATAGATTTTCTGCTCTAACTTTTACAGAGTCTTTGGACATACATCACCATTTGTTGCTTTTATTATTTTAATGAATACTTTTTCTAAATGTTAAATTATTAACTCACAAATATATTAAGGAATAATAATAAAAATGTAAAGAAATTATAAAGATTTTACATCCCATACCCTTTGAAATAATGGTGTTTTGTTCATTTTGATACACTAAAACTCTGGTACGATTAAACACTGTCATTATGCAGCTACTACTATTTTACTATCATAGTATTTATGATATAAACCAGTGATAATTCAAATAAAAAATTAATCTAATCTTTATAAATTTTTCATATTTAAAGGGTATTCATTGCATCAAACGGAAGATGCACCATATTAATTTAAAATTTTATCAGGAGGCCACAATGAAGGTCAAGAGTTTTTTAATTTTTATGATAATAGCGATAGTCAGCTCATTATCAATTGGTTTTTCACAAACAAAAGGCTCAAAGGTAGTTATTAAGGGCTCAACTACTGTATTGCCCATTGCCCAGAAAGCACTGGAAGCTTTTTATGCAAAAACAAAGATTGTGATAAGCTTATCGGGTACAGGTTCTGGTGATGGTATTAAGTCGATTATCGACGGAAGCTGCGACATTGCTAATTCTTCGCGTGAAATGAAAAAGGGAGAATGGGATCTGGCTAAAGCAAAAGGCGAAAAGATTAAAGAAGTTGCCATTGCTTATGATATGATAGTTCCGGTTGTCCATCCTTCAAATCCTGTAAGCAAACTTACAATAGATCAGCTTAAAGCTATCTATGTGGGTGAAATAACGAACTGGAGTCAGGTTGGAGGAAAAAATGAGAAGATAGTTGTTATATCACGTGACTCAAGTTCCGGTACATTTGAGGTATGGGAATCAAAGGTAATGAAAAAAGCTGAAGTGCGCAAGGATGCGTTGCTGCAGGCTTCTAATGGGGCAGTTCTATCTGTTGTAGCAAACAATAAACGTGCAATTGGATATCTTGGATATGGATATCTTGATAAGAGTGTAAAAGCAATAGTTGTTAACAATGTAAAACCAACTATTCCTAACGGCAAATCAGGAGCCTATCCAATAGCCCGAAAACTGTATATGTACGTAAATGAATCAAAACTAAAACCTGAAGCAAAGAAGTATATTGATTTTATTCTTTCTAAAGAAGGACAAAAGATTGTTAAAGAAGCAGGATTTATTCCGCTAACCGATTAATTTCTTACATTAAGGTTCACCTATAACATTAAGAAACGCTACAATGTTGTAGCGTTTTTTTTTATTTTTTTAATAAACAAATGATATTGTATACTATTATAATAACAATCATTTAAGTTTATGCGTATGTACATGTAAAAAAAAAGATTGAAAAGTATATGTAGTAATTATATAAAAAGTACAGGTACAGTTACGTTCAACAGCCAAAGTCTTTAAAAATTATGTAATGTAGCTCATATCTTTGTACAGGAATAGTTTTGAGCTATTGTACAAAACACGTTCAAGGAGGTACTGACAATGAAATGGAAGCAAGTACTCACAATAGTAACAGTTATTTTTGTTTCATCCCTCATGGCCATATCATGTACAAAACAACCAAAAAATAGGGTTGTTATAAAGGGTTCCACAACAGTTTTGCCAATCACACAAAAGGCTGCAGAAGCTTTTTATCAAAAAACAAAGATTGTCATAAGCTTATCGGGTACTGGCTCTGGTGATGGCATAAAGTCGTTGATTGATGGAAGCTGCGATATTGCAAACTCTTCACGTGAAATGCATACGGAAGAGCTGTCGCTTGCAGAACGTAAAGGCGAAAAGATTAAAGAAGTTGCCATTGCATATGATATGATAGTGCCTATTGTTCATCCCTCAAATCCCGTTTCAAACCTGACTTTGCATCAGCTTAAAGCAATTTACGAAGGTTCAGTGAAAAACTGGAAAGATGTTGGTGGCAATGATGCAACCATTGTGGTTATATCCCGTGATTCAAGCTCGGGAACATTTGAAGTATGGGAATCCAAAGTAATGAAACATGTTGAGGTGTGCAAAGATGCATTGCTGCAGGCTTCCAATGGTGCAATTTTACAGACGGTATCACAAAATCCAAAAGCCATTGGATATGTGGGATATGGGTATGTATCAGAACAGGTTAAGCCTCTTTATGTCAATAATGTTGAACCTACTATAGAAAATGGAAAAAGCGGGAAATACCCCATTGCACGTAAACTCTATATGTATGTCAATGAAGTGAAGATAAAGCCTGCAGCTAAAGAATTTATAGACTTTATGTTGTCTGAAGAAGGGCAAGCAATAGTTAAAGAAGCGGGGTTTATTCCTATTCGTTAAATTTACATATGTGTAAAAAAAGCTTTGCCACTGATGAAAGAATCAGGGCAAAGCTATATCATGTGCCAAACGCACCATGTATTCAAAAAGTTCTTGCCTTCATCAGTCAATACTGCCATTGTCTTTTCTTAATAATTTCTTTACCGGGGTAACTATGAGTAATCTATGCACTATAAAAGCAGGGAAAAAGGCGCTATCCATCATCAAGGACGAAGGATTAAAGCCTGATAGAGTTAGTTGTTTAATGGGGGCTGCAGGGGGACCAAAGTGGCTTGTGCTATATGGCATGGACAGAGTACTATACAAAAAAATCATAAAGCAGCGTACAAAGCCTTTGTTTTTGATTGGCTCATCTATTGCAATATGGCGATTTACTGCACTGTCACAAAACAATGGCCTCAAAGGGATAGATACTTTTTTACAAAGGTATATGAACCAAAAATACAGCCTTAATCCAACAAGGGATGAAATAAGCAATGAAACCGATGCTATTCTGGAAGATTATTTCCCCAATAGCAAAATTGACGAAATACTTACTCATCCCGTCAACAGGATGGTTATTATCACTGCACGGTCAAAACATTGTGTAGTAAGCGAAAAGAAATTTCCACTTTCAATTGGGCTTGGTGCTGCTGCATTGTCAAATGCCATGCATAGAAAGTGTACTCAGTTTTTCTTTGACAGGTTTGTGTTTTATGATGGAAGAAACTTCCCGGATTTTATTCAATGGAATGACTTTCATACTAACTATTTTGCGCTAAACAGGGAAAATTTGAAATCTGCAATTAAAGCTTCGGGGGCAATTCCTTTAGTCATGCGCGGTATTACATTTAATCACAATGGACATACGTATATGCTGCGCGATGGCGGGCTTGTTGATTATCAGATGGACATTCCTTTACAGTTAGACGATAGTATTGCACTGTATCCTCACTATACTGATAAAATTATTCCGGGCTGGTTTGATAAAACTCTTTTCTGGCGAAAACCTGCAAACAGCTTTGATAATGTAGTTATGATTTCCCCTTCACAAGAGGCAATTGAAAACATGCCATTAAAAAAAATTCCCGACAGAAAAGATTTTTATACGTTTGCAGGTAAAGATACTGAAAGGCTTGCCTACTGGGCAAAAGCAATTGAGGTGGGACAAAAAATGGCGGATGAATTTGCAGAATTGGTGGAAAGCGGGAAGATTAAAGACAGGGTGGTTTTATTTTAGGGCGATAGTTACTGCGTGAGGGATGCGCAGGGTGCGTATGCAGCCACGAGCGCTTGAATGGTATATATTGCTATGCCTCTTTTATGTGCATTGCTACAAGCGAGCTGTTTTGCACCTGCTACGCTCGTGGCCGAAGGCGAAAGCCTGAGCCCAAAGCAGCCCGACCCCGCCGTACGTTAAACGATTATATGCATATTTTGGCACCGTACGGCGGGGGCACGCCCACAATTTACATTGACAAATAGACAAAATAGTTGATTAAAAAAATACATAACACTGTAATTTTTTCTTTACAAAACAGGGTGAATATGATATACTCAAATTTGTTACTATAATTTGAATAGGGGTGGACTATGATTCTTTTAAATCCAAAAAAGTATAACGGAAAGTTTTCTGATAAAGAATCAGAAGACATTATGAAAAAAACCATTAATTTTTTTGAAACTAAAGGCTTAAAAAAAATCCTGGATGACGACCATAACTATGTGTGGTACGATGACTTTTTGCAGTTTCAAAAAGAAAATCAGATTTTTGCAAAGCTTTTTACGCCAAAAGGTTATGGTGATGAAAACAGTCGCTGGGATACCTACCGGATTGTAAATTTTGCTGAAATTTTAGGATTTTACGGGCTTGCATACTGGTACACATTTCAGGTTTCCCAACTGGGTCTTGGGCCAATATGGATTGGCAAAAACGAAGAGGTTAAGCAGAAAGCTGCCAAACTTTTGAAAGAGGGCGCAATCTTTGCATTTGGCCTGTCTGAAAAGGAACATGGCGCTGATATCTATTCAAGCGATATGATGCTGTACCCCAATGGTGATGGCACCTACCGCGCTAATGGCGACAAGTACTATATTGGCAACGGTAATAAAGCTGCTCTTGTTTCTACATTTGGCAAATTTGCCGATACAGGCGATTATGTATTCTTTGTTGCCGATTCACAGCATCCTAAATATGAATGCATCAAAAACGTTATTCAGAATCAATCGTATGTTGCTGAATATGCATTGCACGATTACCCCATTACCGAAGCAGATATCCTGGATAAAGGCAGAGATGCCTGGGATGCCTCGCTCAATACTATTAATATTTGTAAATTTAATTTAGGATGGGGCTCAATAGGCATTGCAACACACAGTTTCTATGAAGCATTAAATCATGCTGCTCATCGCAATCTCTACGGTAAATATGTCACTGAATTCCCGCACATAAAGCAATTCTTTGTTGATGCATATACCCGGCTTGTGGCAATGAAATTGTTTGCTCTGCGTGCAACTGATTATATGCGAAGCGCCGGTGAAAATGACAGGCGGTATTTGCTCTACAATCCAATGGTTAAGATGAAAGTAACAACACAGGGTGAAGAGGTTATCAACTTGCTGTGGGACATTATTGCTGCTAAAGGTTTTGAAAAGGATACCTATTTCCACATGGCTGCCCGCGACATCAGGGCATTGCCAAAATTAGAGGGAACAGTTCATGTTAACATGGCGTTAATCATTAAATTTATGCCCAATTATTTCTTCAATCCTAAGGAATTCCCTGAAATTGGGCAACGGCTGGATGCTACAAATGATGACTTCCTTTTTAACCAGGGACCAACAAAGGGATTAGGCAAGATTCAGTTCCACGATTACAACATTGCCTACAACAGCGTTAACCTTTCCAACGTTGAGATTTTCAAGAAGCAGATCAACGCATTCAAGGATTTCATGATGGGTGCAACCCCTGACCAGAAACAGGCTGAAGACATTGACTTCTTATTGTCAATTGGTGAGCTGTTCACACTGGTTGCTTATGGTCAGCTTATTTTAGAAAACAAGAAAATCTACAATGTTGAAGACGATTTGATTGATCAGATCTTTGATTTCATGATCAGGGATTTTTCAAAATTTGCATTGCAGATTTATTCTAAAACAAGCAGTACTGCAAAACAGCAGGAGCTTTGCTTAAAGATGATTCAAAAGCCTGTGGTTGACCATGACAGGTATAACCGTGTGCTTGAAAAATATGTGTATTCGCTGGTTGATGCATATCATATGAATGAGTAAACATTATAACGGGGATGCGATAGTTATGTGATATCTGCATCCCCGTTTTTATATCCTATTGCCTTTTAATAAGCTCAATCCTTACATGCACCTCATGCTTTTTTGTTTTTAACATACTGCTGTTTCCCAATAAAGAGTACTTTTACATCACCATTGTTTTATATAACTGCATTAGTATAGACTTCATACCGGCTGCTACCAGTAAGAGATAATGGTATCAATTCTTAAAGGCGGATATCATAATGACTATTTTTTTGCTATAGGCAAAAATGTTGGATCTGGTAAGTAATTTGCACTTGACACAGTACTGCCATTGTAACATTTATCATTACAATTATTGAAAAGAGGAAACAAACTATGAGGATGTCGCGCTATCTTGTTCCCACACTCAAGGAAGATCCAGCTGATGCAGTCATTACCAGTCATAAACTCATGATACGCGCAGGGCTTATCCGCAAAGAGTCAGCAGGGATGTATATTTATTTGCCATTGGGATTACGGGTGTTACAAAAAATTATCAATATCATCCGTGAAGAGATGAATAAAGCCGGTGCACTTGAGTTTTTAATGCCTGAGCTTACCAATGCTGATTTATGGAAGGAATCCGGTCGCTGGGACACCATGGGCCCCGAGATGATTCGTATTAAAGACCGTAATGGATTAGAATATGCACTGGCACCAACCCATGAAGAAGCATTCACCAATGCTATCCGCATGATTGTGACCTCGTACAGGGATTTGCCCGTTAATGCATATCAGATAAATACCAAGTTTAGGGATGAGATACGCCCGCGATTTGGCGTTATGCGCAGTAAAGAGTTCATTATGAAGGATGCCTATTCATTTGATATTGATGCAGCGGGACTGGAGCATTCATACCAGACAATGCGCCAGAC
>DYLU01000075.1 GCA_020721905.1 Leptospira biflexa
TGATGTGTGCTCACAAGGGAATATCCACTATGGTTTTCAGAGGTTCCCGTATGTTTTATATGCAAATGATTATAGTATATAGGGAGATCTTTAAACATTAATCTTGAATGGATTCCTGCAGCATTTGATACTTTTTTTCATCATACTCATAGCGTCACTTAAAAAATTAAAATATATCCCGTATCTATCGCTCAATAATGATTCTGAAAATATGCAGCCAGATGGTAAAGCTTTGCTCTATATGTTTTGCCTCTACACTGAAAATGATAAATACTGACAATCATCCCGTTACATATATTTTTCATGATGTTTGAGCTGCAATAATTAATTTAATTGACGCCTATATGTATCATACATAGAATAATCCATTAAAAATTTCCTAAAAGACAATGATTATTAACTACCATGCAAACCATAAAACAGCATCATTTTGTGACTTTACCGGGGACACCTCTGCCGTTAGGAGTACATTTAGACAGGCATGGGGCACGGTTTGCACTTTTCAGCAGGCATGCTACTGCTGTATCAATCCTTCTTTTTGATTCTTCCCAAACCCAAGAATACATTGAAATTGAACTTGACCCAAAGCTCAATAAAACCGGCGATATATGGCATATATGGATTGCCGGCATACGGGAAGGACAGCTGTATGGCTATAAAGTTGATGGTCCCTACCAGCCGCTGGAAGGTCACCGGTTTAATAAAAATAAGCTCCTTTTAGACCCCTATGCAAAAGCCATCAGCGGCAATCACATATGGGATTTCAGCAAAGCCTGCGGATATAGTAAAGGGCACATAGACGCTGACCTTTCTTTTTCCACCGACAGAAACTATAAGGAGTCGCCAAAATGCATTGTTGTTGATACAGAATTTGACTGGTATGATCGCCCCATTCAGACTCCCATGGAAGATACCATTATTTATGAACTCCACGTTAAAGGGTTCACATTCCATCCTTCATCCCGGGTTACCCATAGAGGAACATACAAAGGTCTTTCTGAAAAAATCCCTTATTTAAAGCAATTAGGTATAACTGCTGTAGAACTTATGCCCATTCAGGAATTTGATGAATTTGAAAATATTAATATAAACCCATTGACCGGTGAGCGGCTGAAAAACTACTGGGGATACAGCACCATAGCTTTCTTTGCACCCAAATCAACGTATGCATCCAGCGGCACAATGGGTCAACAGATTAATGAATTCAAAGAGATGATCCGTGATTTTCATGAAGCGGGTATTGAAGTATTTCTTGATGTTGTATTCAATCACACTGCCGAAGGCGATCATCTTGGGCCAACTATTAATTTTAAAGGCCTGGAAAATTCCATCTATTACATGCTGAAAGAAAATAAGCGTTTTTATCATAACTTTTCAGGATGCGGGAATACGTTTAACTGCAATCATCCGCTGGTGCGTGACTTTATTCTGGACTGCCTTCGTTACTGGGTTGTGGACATGCACGTTGATGGGTTCAGATTTGATCTGGCATCAATACTGGGAAGAGATCAGGAAGGCAATATCCTGCAAAATCCACCTTTGATTGAAAAGATATCTGAAGATCCCATATTGCGCAATACCAAGATTATTGCAGAAGCATTGGATGCAGGCGGAGCATACCTGATTGGCCATTTCCCCGGACGATGGGCCGAATGGAACGGGAAATTCCGTGATGATGTGCGCCGCTTCTGGCGGGGTGACAATGATACTGTTTTCAATTTTATGCAGCGAATCATCGGCAGCCCCGATATTTATAAGCGGACAAACCGCAGCCCCCTGCACAGTATTAATTTCATTACCTGCCATGATGGATTCACCATGCTTGATTTAGTTTCGTTTAACGAAAAACACAACATAGCCAATGGCGAAAACAATCAGGATGGCGAAAATAACAACATAAGCTGTAATTATGGTTTTGAAGGGTTAGATGCCCCGCCGGACATTATAAAAATTCGAAGACAGCAGATAAAGAATTTCTTTACCACGCTTTTGTTGTCGCAGGGTGTGCCCATGATACTTGCCGGCGATGAGATGGGCAGGACGCAACAGGGCAACAACAACGCATACTGCCAGGACAATGAGATTTCGTGGGTTAACTGGGACAGATTGCAGCAATTTGATGATATCAGACGATTTGCAGAGCTTTTGATTCAATTTCGCAAAATACATCCGGTACTTAGGCAAAAGCGCTTTTTATCAGGCACTATCGAACACGGATTTACACATCCCGATTGCGTGTGGCACGGCGTTAACTGCCATAATCCTGACCTGGGATACTACAGCCATTCAATTGCCCTGCACCTGAATGGCGCGTATGCAAAGCTTACATCAGGTTTACCTGACAATGACATATATATCATATACAATGCATCGGAATATGATCTTTCATTTGCATTGCCAAAACCATTTAACGGCAGTCACTGGCTCCGCGTGGCCGACACCTCATTGCAATCGCCGGACGACATTACGCTGCAGGGCGCACCTCTTCTAATCCAGGAAACCTATTTCAGCAAAAAAATGTCGGCTACTGTTTTGATTTCGGCCATGTCATGACGATAGTATACTAAAGGCCATGTACCGGTAACTATCGCACATACTATTTTTTCACAATTATATTGCATTGCAGGCAGTTATTATGTATTTTAATACAGGGGGCGATAGTAACTGGTACTATGATTGCACGTATACTATTTAAGGAACGCTGACTGTACCAGGACTTTTGGCAGGGAAGACAGGATGAAAATATTACCCTATGCAGGATAACGGTGTATAACACATGATACCATTACTCATTACATCGCTTATTATTGTCATCGTCATATTGCTGTGGGCAATAACAGGCAATGACACAAAGCCTGATACAACCCAGCCTGCTCCACCTGAAAAGATGTACCGTCGCCGTGCAAGCGATTTAGAGATAGAAGAGCAATACCCCGATGCCGGCAAGCCAAAGCGAAGGGCAACAGATATCCCCCTTGAAGAAACCTTCATTGATGACGATTTTAAATTGCCGTATTCAGCTGAAGAGATAATTCCGCCTTATTCACGCTTCAGGATATATATGCGGATATTGATGAATGCTGAGGTATACGCTAAGAAAGGTGATTTTACCACTGCAATTTCATTATATGAAGGAGTGAATGAGCGAATCCTTGATGCAGAAACCAATACTAAAATAGAAGCTAATATTGATTATCTCAAAAAATACAAACAAAAGCAGGAGATACAACAACGGCAAAAAGAAGCTGAAACCAGAATCAAGCCAAACGAAATAAAAATTTCACTGGATAGCCCAATAAAGTTGCCCAATAAAATTCAGATTGGATTTACCCCTCAGAACTTTGATGTTGACAAAATAGTAGAAGAAATAACCCGAAAAATTCAGGAAAAACAAAAGTTAGAAAATCTTGAAGATGAACGCATCAATACATACAGGGATGAAATCAGCAAATTGACGTCGCACCTTGAAGAGCTTAAGAAAGAAGTAGCCATTTCATTGAAAGGCATCGCTGATAAAGAAGAATCATCTGAAATTCAGAAGTTGCAAAGCCAGTTGAATGACATCACCGACAGGATGTTTAAGCTATACGAAGAAAAAGAGAAAACACGAGCAGAACTGGAAAATTTAAAAGCAGTTCATTCCAAACTTTTAGAATCGGACAAACAGCCTGCAGTTTCTACTGTCAAATATGAAGGGAAATTACCCATAGAGCTTGACCCTGAACCTATATTAAAAATTCTGGAAAAACTACCTGAAATAACAGCGCCAAAACCCAAACCGGTTGATAAGGACAGGATTACCGGTGATCTTGCAAAAGATATACTTAAAACATTATATGGCAACAGGGACAAAGCGGATGAAACAAAACAAACATCTGAAATAGTTGAAAAAACAGAACGGCAAAAAGAAGAAGAGGACTGGGAGCTTATCAGTGACATTGTAAAAGATGAGAAAAAAAGTGAACTGGATGAAGTCAGTGATGAGGATATTTTCCGGAAGATACTGGAAGAAGACAAACGTAAAAAACAGGACGAAATTGAAATATTAGGTGATTATAAAAAATATGAGGAAGTTGAATACGATACTGATGATCCTGAAACACATCGTAAACTGGAAGAAGACCGTAAATTCTACGAAAAATTTTTACAGCACGACCGTCGCAAGAAAAAAGAATTACCAATTCTTAAAGTTACCTATGATTTTAGGAAGCTTCCTGATGAATTCAGCCTTTCACGGGAAAAGAATATCCTGGAATATGCGTTTTATAAATACCGCCCATTGCTTCAGAAAGCCGATGACCTCATAAAGAAGCGAAAAGTACGGGATGCACTCAATTATTACAGGGTAGTCATGCAACAGAATATACCCCCTGAATTCAAAACCATGATACGAAAAAATATCAATGATCTAAACGAATATCTTGAAAAGTACCTTACCTCAGATTAAGCGAACAATACTGCTCATTGACATATAATCACTTTTTTTATTGACTTTATTCATTGCTTATATGTATCTTTATTAAAAGGGATGTGTATTAGTATGATAGTACCCGTACAACATACGGCAGGTAAATTTATACTGCTTAAGCATAACGTAAGGGCTTCTGTTATTGCAGAAAAGAGCAATGATATTCTTGCACCCATGAAACGCTTTAAAAAAGAACTCCCTGTACCACAGTTAGGGCAGCAACCAGATCTTTCACTTGAAAAAATACGAGTGAGACAAAAAGAATTTTACTCACACCGTGGTCAGGTGTATGAAAAATTCAAGAATACCACTGCCGCTATAGCTTCATATCAAAAAGCATCATATTATGAACCATCGGATTCAAATCTTTATGGCCACATCAAGCGGTTAAAAATACAGAACCTGACTAATCTCAAAGCATAGCATATCATTCTCCACCTTAAAAATTCTTGATATTATAATCCATAATACCGATTTTTAATATATAGTCATTGCTTAAAAACTTATTTTTTTTGTTTACTTTTATTGTGAATATACTATTCTTGAAGCAAAGACAGTAATTTGATATGGTAACGGCAACCTATGGTGCAGGAACAGTTTAAAGTTGTAAATTATCTGGCAAACTCTTTCATAGTCGTTGAAGGAAAGCGCAATGCCGATAACTTTTATATTATACGGCAGGGCAAAGTAAAGCTTGTCAAGGAAAACCCTATTGCCCAGGAAACCAATCCTCTATTGGGGCCAGGGGATTTCTTTGGTGTTATCCCCTGCATGAGCGGGCATGCCCATATTGAAGGTGCCGTTGCTTTGACCGATGTATCGCTTATTTCAGTACAGCGAGACCAGTTTGGCATACTCATCCAGAAAAACCCTGCTGTTGCAATGAAGATTATCCGCTTTTTTTCCCGCAAGTTGAGAGAGTTTGACCAGGCCATTACACGACTGACGTTTGCCGATGCTGTTGAAGAAGACCCCGAACACCTGTTTAAGATTGGCCAATATTACCTTAAAAAGAAGAATTTGCCCCATGCAGCGTATGCCTTACAGCGCTATATACAGCATTGCCCAACCGGTACTAACCGGGATAAGGCCATAGCTCATCTGAAATCAATAAAAGCTCCGCTTAAGGTTCCAGAAAATCCTCAGAAAAACAGCCTCACCCGGCTGTATAAAGATAATCAGATGATATTCTGCGAAAATGAGCCGGGAGATGAACTGTACATCATTCAGGGTGGCAAGGTGAAGATTACCAAAATTGTTGATGAAGAGGTGTTGCTTGCAGTGTTAAAGCCTGGCGATATTTTTGGCGAAATGGCATTGCTGGAAAACAGACCCCGAAGCGCTTCGGCAATTACCTTTGGCGATACAACATTGATGGCAATTAACCGTCAAAATTTTGAAACAATGGTTGCCACACAACCACAGCTTGCAACCAGGCTTATACAGCTTTTGAGTGAGCGTATCTGGACAGCCTACCGGCAGCTTGAGAATTTGATGATACGTGATCCGTTGGGAAGAATGTATGATACATTGCTCATACAGGTAGAAAAACAGAAGGTACGCATAGCCCCCAAAGAAAGCTTTACTTTTGATTTTGGGGTTAAAGAGCTTCTCAATATGGTGGGAATTCCACAGGATAAGGGCGACCATTTAGTAGTGGAATTACTTGAAGATAAGAACATAACACTGGATGAAGGCAAGCTCATCTGCACCAATTTAGAAGAGCTTGAAAAGACTGTAAACTTTTATAAGAAAAAATCATCTTTAGAACGTAAACGTGAAGCCAGTAAGAGTAGTTAAATACAGTGCCATAGTACTTTTCATTGTACTTTTGCTGTTTGCTGCTTTTGCAGCAGCATTTGTCTATTTTTTCCCCAAAGAAACATTGAAGTCAATTATTGTGCAAACATTGGGGAATTCCTTAAACAGGCCGGTTACTATAGGAGCAATAGATTATAGCATCAGAGGTATCCAGATAACTGACCTGTACATATATGACACTGACAAAGCAAAACCGTATATTGCACATTCAAAGGATGCAGCAATCAGGTTTCAGCTTATCCCCTTATTGAACAAACAATTCATCATTAACTACATTTCACTCAATGATGCAATAATTCATATACTGTACTACACAGAAAATAAGCTAACAACATCAAATCTTGAAAAATTACTCAAGGAATTATTATTAAAAGAAGAATCAACCATAACCACCCGGATCAAATCAATATCACTCAATAATACAACCGTAATTCTTGAAAACCCGCCTCAAATGCTCAAACCCTTAGAAGGGAAATACAGTATTGATACACATGTGGAACTGAAAGATAATATTCTGGAATTGAAAAACCTGTCAATAACACTTCCGCAAAACAGAGGGAAAATTTCCGGTGATTGCTCCATAACAATTGACAGTGATTATAAAATTCATGGTGATTTCAACCTGCGTGATTGTGATCTGTTATGGGTTTACACCTGGGGCAACAATCTGGAAAATATACTGCCTTACAGAGTGTTTTCAGGAACTATCGACAATCTAACAATAACAAAGAATGCTGTTCAGGGGATTGTAACCGGCAGTTGTAAACTCAGTAATAATACGATGCTTTTTTTAAGCAATGCATTTACCAATGTTAACATCACTAAAGGCACTGTAACAATAACCAATGCAAAAGGAAAAATTGAAAATTCAACTTTTGTACTGAACCAGCTGCTGTTTACCTTCAATGGGGAAATTAAGAATATTAAAGCAACTGATGCATCAATTAATATAAAAGAGATAGCTCCATTGCTTGGCAAAATTGATATAAGTGATATTGCCGGTGAAATTAAAGGAAATTTTGAATATAAAAACAACTGTATTGATGCTGATGTAACGCTGTCAAACCTTGCTATTGGACAAAAAGGAAATATCCTGTCATTACAGGGAACAAATCTTTTGATAAAGAAAAATCAATTTAAAAAAGATGGCATACAGGCAACCGTATATTCTGTACCCTGTGTTTTATCTGTTGCTACAGTAGATTCATCATTTGAAAAATTTACTGTAAACATTGAAGCTGATGAAGTTGACCTCAACAAAATCATTACCAGACAGCCCGAAAAACTACAACAATCGCAAAAGCCGGAAAAAGAAATACATATACCGTATGAACTATCAGGAAAATGCATTATAAAAAAACTGTACAAAGATAACCTGGTTATTGAAAAAATAAACTGCACCTATACCATGTCAAAAAATATAATTGCTCTGCCCACATTTTCAGCTAAGGTATTTGGAGGAGATGTCACCGGCAGAAGTGTCATCACCCTTTCACAGGAAAACCCTCAGCTCACACTGGTGGCAAAATTTACTAATGCACGCCTGCAGAACATAAGCTCATACCTCCGGGAATATGAAAACAGGCTCTTTGGCAATATATCAGGACAATTACAGGTAACTATCGTGCCCAAAAACCCTGTTATTGATAGAATAACCGGCAAAGTTGAAGTGTCAGTTGAAAATGGTAAACTTGCCAACACCGGATTGCAGAATGGACTGAGTATATGGCTTAGCGATTTAAAATACAAACTGAGCAATCTGGAATTTCAGAAAATATATGGAAATTTTAATCTCAATGGTCCTGTTATTACCATCAATTCATTTATCTTTAATGCACCTGAGATACGGCTGAAACTAAATGGTCAGTACAACCGCCATGAAATAAGTGATATAGCTATTTCACTGGAATTCAGTTCAAACTTTATCCAGGACCTGCCCAACCCTGCCCTGCTGCAGCTTGCAAAATACAAAAAAGGGCGATGGTATATCATCCCATTCAGGGCACAGGGTAAAAATATCTTTGAAGGCAAAAATATAAAGCAGGTACAATAACTTATTTTTTCAGTTCGGCCTTGACCTTGGCCATCAGGCCGCCTTTGGCAATAATATCCTGCATAAATGGAGGAAATGGTTTTGCTCTATATTCTTTACTTTTTGTAATATTTTTTATAACACCTGAATCAAAATCAATTTCAATCTCATCCCCCTGCGCAATATCCCGCGCTGCTTCCTCTGACTCAATGATGGGAAGGCCAATGTTCACGCTGTTTCTATAGAATATGCGGGCAAAAGACTGGGCAATGACACATGAAATCTTTGCTGCTTTTATAGCTATGGGAGCATGTTCCCGCGATGAGCCACATCCAAAATTTTTACCGGCAACAATAATATCACCATTCTTTGCCTTTTTCATAAAATCAGGGTCAGCATCCTCCATGCAGTGTTGCGCCAGCTCATCAGGGTCGGAAGTATTTAAATATCGTGCGGGTATAATTTCATCGGTATTGATATCATTTCCAAATTTCCAGACTTTTCCTTGTACTTTCATGCTGTACCTCGTGAATAATTTCAATTAGCGATAACTCATGTTATCGTAACTCATCCGGATGAGCAATCCTTCCCAGTATTGCGGATGCTGCTGCTACCGCAGGGCTTGCTAAATACACTTCACTTTTTGGATGACCCATACGGCCAACAAAGTTTCGGTTTGTGGTGGCAACACACCGTTCACCCTGGGCTAAAATTCCCATATGCCCACCTAAACATGGGCCGCATGTTGGAGTAGATACTGCCGCTTCAGCATCAATAAATATATCGATGAGTCCCTCTTCCAGAGCTTTTCTATATACTTCCTGTGTTGCGGGTATAATGAGCAATCGGACATCTTTATGCACTTTGCGGCCTTTCAATATCTTAGCTGCTACCCGCAGGTCCTCAATTCGTCCGTTGGTGCAGGAGCCTATGACGACCTGATCAATTGGTATTCCAGCTTCGCGTGCAGGTTTAGCATTTTCCGGCAGATGCGGAAATGCTACCGTTGGTTCAATTTTTGAAGCATCATATTCTTTAACTTCCGCATAGCGTGCATCATCATCGCTGTAGTACAGTGTATAGGGAAGGCCTGTGCGGCTTTTAATATACTCAACAGTCTTACCATCAGGGGCAAAGATTCCATTTTTTGCACCGGCCTCAATAGCCATATTGGCCATGGTCATTCTGCCTTCCATGGATAATTCAGCTATAGTATCGCCTGTAAACTCCATTGATTTATATAACGCGCCATCAACGCCAATGCTTCCTATAATATGCAAAATGATATCCTTTGCCGATACATACGGCTGCAGTTTGCCATACACTACAAATTTAACTGATTCCGGCACCTTAAACCATGTCTTGCCAGTGGCCATGGCTGCCGCCATATCAGTGGAACCAACACCGGTTGAAAATGCACCAAACGCTCCATAGGTACAGGTATGTGAATCTGCACCAATAATACACATACCGGGGCGCACCAAACCCAATTCCGGAAGCAGAGCATGTTCAACACCAACCCTGCCTACATCATAAAAGTGAACAATAGCATGTTTTTTTGCAAACTTTCTCAGTATTTTAACCTGCTCAGCAGATTTTATATCCTTGTTGGGGGTAAAATGATCCGGGATAAGCGCTATTTTTTCATTATCAAAAACTTTTGATACACCTAAATCTTCAAATTCTTTAATTGCAATAGGAGCAGTAATATCATTACCCAGTACCAAATCAACTTTAGCTTCAATTAATTCACCTGGTTCTACACGTTCCTTCCCGGCATGTGCTGCTAAAATCTTTTCAGAAATTGTCATGCCCATACTATTTTTCCTCTACATAGATATTTACAATCACATGCAATCGCAATAGTAAAAATGTATCATCCTTTTATATATTTTCAGTTTTTTTATAGTAAATTTGGCGATAGTTACTGTATATATAAAAAATGCAGGCGCAATGAGAAAATTACGCCTGCTCATAAATTAAATATTTTCAATAAGGACAGCTGCACCCATTCCACCCCCAACACATAAGGTGGCTATTCCCCATGTGGATTTTCGCTTTTTCATTTCATACATCAGGGAAACGATAATTCTTGCACCGGTACAACCTACAGGGTGACCCAACGCAATCCCTGATCCATTGACATTAACTTTGCTTCGGTCAAGGCCAAGCCCTTTTTCACAGGCCAGATACTGTGCTGCAAATGCTTCATTGAGTTCTATAAGGTCTATATCATCTAATTTTTTTCCTGTTTTTTTGAGCAATTTCTGAACCGCAGGAACAGGGCCATATCCCATAAGGTGCGGTTCAACACCTGTAAATGCATTTCCTGCAATTCTTGCCAGTGGTTTTAAGCCAAGTTCATTAGCGCGCTTTGCGGTAGTAAGCACTAAGGCTGCAGCACCATCATTAATCCCTGAAGCATTACCGGCAGTAACCGTTCCATTCTTTTTAAATGCAGGCTTTAGCGTTGCAAGGCTTTCTAGTGTAATATCACGGCGGACATGTTCGTCTTTCTCAAACATTTTAGGCTGGCCTTTTTTCTGGGGTATGGGGACAGGAACTATCTCATCATTAAACCTGCCGGAATCAATGGCTGCAGCCGCCTTTTTATGGCTTTCATAGGCTACCTGATCCTGTTCTTCCCGTGAAATAGAATATTTTTCTGCTAAATTTTCTGCAGTTTGCCCCATAATAAATGGCTCACCTAAAAGACCACTTCCTGAATGAAGCAATTCCCACATGGCATCAGTAAGCTCAGAGTGCGTAAGCCGCAAACCCCACCGGGCTTTCCACAGTACATACGGTGCACTTGACATTGACTCAACACCGCCAGCAAGTACTATATCAGAATCACCTGTCATAAGCTGCTGACTGCCAAATACAACAGCACTCATACCTGAAGCACACTGCCGCTGCACCGAGATTGCAGGCACTTGAGCAGGAATACCCGCTTTGAGAGCAGCAGTACGTGCAACATTGGCTTCATCAGATCCCATCAGACAGTTGCCAAAAATTACATCTGACAGAGCACTCCCTTCAACATTTGCCCGCCGCAAAGCTTCTTGCATTACCAGTGCAGCTAATTCATACGCTTTAACATCTTTTAATGATTGCCCAAAACTTCCAATAGGCGTTCTGCAGGCGGAAACTATGACAACATCATTATCAGCCATTCTCTATCCTCCATTGTATAGAATAAAATAAGAACATGCACAACAACCACTACATGCTTGAAGCGGTTTTATAATAAGCAGTACAAACGTATATATTGCCTGTTACCCAATGTGGTGGGATTGTATACAGTATTGTTACTGTATTACAGATATATTTCTAAAATGGCAGGGTTATTTTGCAAGTCATTAATTATCCATAGATTACTTTTTGTATACCACCATCACTTCACCGGCATAAATTTATTTTCAAACTCTTCTTTTGAATTGATAGAAAAAAACTTATCCAACCGTGATGTTTTAAATATTGTAGTTACCGATGGAGCAACGTTAAAAAGTGCCAGGGTAATCTTTTTATTTATTGCACTGTTCATAAACTTTACCAGGGTGCCCAATGCTGATGAATCAATAAACTTCAGCTCCTTGCAATTGAAACCTATGACTCTTGGTTTTTTTTCTAACGCATCATTCCATGCCTTTTCAACATTTCGTATGACATCAATATCAAACTCACCTTCAAGGTCAATGATTACAACATCTGCTAACTGGTTAACCGAAACATTAAGCATGGTCAATCACCTCATGTAAGCTTTATCTGCTTTTTAGCAATGAGTGCATTATACAGTATGAAAATTTCTATCGCAAGCATAATTTTTTTATAAATTTTTTAAAAAATTACTTTCACATAAACAGCAAATAAACAAGATTTCTGCTTTATAGTAGTTTTGCACAATACTGATAACAACCCTATGAATAATAGTACCGGTAAGATATATGGGATTCTTCTTGGGACATAGCTTATGTGTTCACAATGAGCTTAAAAGATACTCTGGGTGTGGTAGTGGAGGTTTTGCCTGGTCAGATGCCTGCTTTTTCTACTATGTCTGGGGGTGGTCCCCAGTATACGGTTATGTAAAATATATTATATTTGCTTCCCGTCCCAAT
>DYLU01000076.1 GCA_020721905.1 Leptospira biflexa
GGGCAGCACATTGGAAGAGTGTATTGAACGCCTGTGTGCATATTGTCGCGGTGAGGGTTTGCTCTGACACTTTTACCTGGACTTATAAACATTGTGAAAAGCAAACTCTTCAAGCTGCTTTCTTAATGGGCGACTCTTTTCACTTTCCTTTTGCCATTCGCTTAACTCATCATGTATCTCTTCATCTTTTTTACCAATAATAATTAGGGTAACCACCGTAAACTCATCAGGTATGGCACATGCTTTTTTAACTGCTTCTTCATCATACCCTGCTATGGGATGAGCCACCAAACCTAAATCGGTTGCTTTAAGCAAAAGAAATGCTGTTGCCATTCCGGTATCAAATTGGTGATATATACGATTTTTCAATACACAATCATCCTTTTCCTTGCTGAAAACCGCTATAATCATGGAAGCCTTAAGAGCCCATTCATTGCCTTTTGCCAGGGCCTTTTTTACTTCATCTAGTTTTCCCGACTCATAGACAAATACAAACCTCCACGGTTGATTGTTATAGCATGACGGAGCAAGGGATGCAGCTTTTGATAGCTCTGACACCATTGTTTCAGTAATTGTCACCGTCGTAAGTGACCTGTATGCTCTTCTTGTTTCAATAGCTTCCTGCAATTTCACGGGAACCTCCTTTATTGCAAAGATTTAAGTGTTTCCAATACTTCATCAACATGTCCCGGCACCTTAACCTTTCGCCATATTGCTCTGACCCTTCCTTCAGGATCAATCAGGAATGTACTTCGCTCTATCCCCATAAAGTTTTTGCCATACATGCTCTTTTTTTTCCATACTCCGTATTCTTTTGCCACTGTATGATCAGTATCTGACAATAGAAGCAGGTTAAGGTTGTGTTTATCATAAAATCTACAATGGCTTTCAGGACTATCCGGGCTAATGCCTAAAACAACAGCATTGTAATTTTTAAATTCATTTATACTTTTGGTAAAATCGATAGCTTCCAGGGTACACCCCTTAGTATTGTCTTTGGGGTAAAAATAAACAACAACCCACTTGCCTCTAAAATTATTGTTTTCTACTACCCTTTTGTCTTTATCTGGAAGCTTAAATTGGGGTGCAGGTTTGTTTAATAAAATATCTTCTTTCATTGTTATATCCTCATGGTAAAATGCTTATTTATACTTGCTTAAATAGCAATCCTAAAGTATGTTCTAAAATACTAATTATTCTTATCTTTGTCAATTCCCCTGTGTAAAAATATAACCACTTGACAAAAAATATTTTGCGTGCAACGGATGTAAGAAAAATATAAAAAAATCACACGTAACAGGAGGACAATCGTGAAAATCCGTTTTGTTATTATTGCTATACTACTAATTTGCTCTGTCACTCTGGTACATGCTGCTTCCGATGGCACATCATTACTATTACTGGGCGGCAGTGCCAGCACGTTAGGAAGAGCCGATACTAGTGTTGCCTACTCAGGCTCTGACACCTTCTTTATAAATCCGGCAACAATTGCAAAAGAAGAGCGTTTTATTGGCTCGTTTAACTATGGCAATCTCCTTTTTGATTACTATAATCCATCAGTAGTTGCAGGATTTTCCACCTCTTATGGTGTCATTGCAGGTGCGTTCAGGATGATTTCTGGCTCTGACACCCTCAATGGCTATCAGTTTGTGCTTGGTGGTGCCAAAGAATTTACACGGCGGCTTTCGATGGGTGCATCGCTATCATTTCTGTTAGGTAATGGACCTGACTCAGGTGCATATTTTACAGGTATCACTCTTGGCAGCATGTATCAAACTGCTATTAATGTTGATATTGCTAAAGGTTTTGGCCTGTATTATCCAGCCGTTGGTATTGCTGTTAACGCAGGGTTTCCAATGGGAAGCGACAGTAATTTTGCCGACCTGAATCAGGTAACTGTTGGCTATACGCTCCCACTATATAAAAGAAATGACATGGAGGTAAGCCTGCTTAATGACTATACTTTAGTGCACTATGATGAAATAACAGTAAAATTTGGAGCAGAAGGCATTTACAAAAATACATACATTGCTCGTGTTGGATTTATGACCCCTGATGTATATGCATATGCTGATTATACTCTTGGATTAGGCTACAGACTTACCGGCGATGAATATCAGGCTGACTTTAATTATGCATTAGTGCATTATAAAAAAGCTGAATTTGTTCACTATGTGGGCACACAAATCAGTTATGGAAAATTGGATAAAAAACCTCCGCAAATCAGTATAAAATCAAGTGAACGGTACATCTCTCCAAACACAGATGGCATACGGGATTTTGTACTTTTTAATCCCCAGGTTAGCGATACAAGTAAAATAGGTGGATGGCGATTGCAGATTAGAAACGATTCAGGAACAGTAGTAAAGGAATTCAAGGTAAGCGATAGAGATGTTGAAGAATCACTGACACTAAAAAGTTTTATACAGAAGATATGGACTCCAAAGGAATCTGCCATGGTTCCCGAAACCATTTTCTGGGATGGCACAGATACAAATGCAAATGTTCTGGCCGATAGTGACTATGTATATGCATTTATGGCGTGGGATGAGCGTGACAATATAGCATCTGAGATTAGCGGGATTATCACCATAGATAATACTCCCCCTGCAGTTGCATTAGCTGTTGAAGATAGATTCTTTTCACCAAACAATGATGGCCGCAAGGATACTTTAACGATAGTTCAGACCATAAAGACTCAAGATAGTGATGTATGGCATGCATCGTTTGTAGATAAAGATGGAAAAATTATAAAAAAATATACATGGCAGGGCGCTGAAATTCCTACAACACTTGTATGGAATGGCAAAGATGACGCCGGCAATGATGTACCTGAAGGCCTGTATATCTATCAGATTCAATGCACCGACAATGCAGGCAATAAAGCACAGGCTATAATCCCCCAAATCAGTTTAACCCGCCAGTACCAGACAGTGGATATCAGCGCATCACTGGAATATTTTTCATATGCATTACACAACACTATGGTATTTACTCCTACAGTCTCTGACACCAAAGACCTTGTTAAATGGCAGCTGGTTGTAACTAATGAAAAGGACAAACCTGTATATCAGACTCAGGGCCAGGTGATACCAAAAACAATTACCTGGGATTGCAAAACAGACAAAGGCCAAAAACTAAATGATGGAATCTATCGTTACAGATTTACTGCTGAATATTTAAGCGGCAATAATCCACAGTCATTCGTAAAAACGTTTACCATTGACAGCACCCCACCTGATGTTACTCTATCCTATGAACCTGATCTTTTCTCACCTGATGGCGATGGTGAAAATGATATTCTCACCATCACTCCATCTCTTGACGATAATGTCGGAATCAGAAGCTGGGAATTGATAATCTATGCACCAGCCGGATATGTATTTAAAACATTCAAAGGCACTGAAGTGCCTGCAGAACTCAAGTGGGACGGCATTGGGATAAACAATGAGCTTGTTGAATCTGCTGCAGATTACTTCATGGAACTATCGGCCACCGATATAACCGGAAATTCTGCAAAGACAAAACGCATAAAGCTACCCATTGATGTACTGGTCATGGTGACAGAACGCGGATTAAAGATTCGCATCAGTAACATTGAATTTGCATTTGACAGTGCAAAATTAACCGGGAAAGCATTCCCAATTTTAAACAGGGTTGCTGAGATATTGAACAAATACGAGAGCTACAATGTCCTGATTGAAGGGCATACTGACGACATAGGCGAGGAACAGTATAACCTGAAGCTTTCTGAGGCGCGAGCTCAATCAGTTATGGATTATCTTGTCAAAAAGGGCATTGATAAAAAGCGCCTGTCTTCACGCGGCATGGGGGAAACATCACCATTTTTACCCAACACAAGCGTTGAGAACCGAAGACGAAACCGCCGCGTTGAGTTTCTGTTAGTGAAGCCTGAAGATGTACAGGTAAAGTAAGCATGGATGTGTTCCCCGTTGTATTTTCTGATATAGATGGGACCATTCTTGATTACACCACATATTCATATACACTATCCCTGCCGGCAATACAAAAACTTGTCGGCAGGGGTATCCCTCTTATTTTAGTATCAAGCAAAACGTATGCTGAAATGCAAAAGCTTCACAAAAAGCTTTCACTTACATATCCGTTTATCTTTGAAAATGGCGCAGGTATAGCCAGACCAGACGCAAGCTACCTTCTGTATGGCAAATCGTATGATGAACTCACCCCTTATAAACCCGTGATTGAACAGGTGTGTGGCAGGGTACAGTGGGCTGATACCCTTTCATCGCAGGAACTATCGGCATATACCGGGCTTTCCATACAAGAAGTTAAGGATATGATGGCACGCATGGCATCTGTGTTATGCATAGCACCTGCCCCGCTTGCCATTGAAAGCATTAATAAAGATCTTACCGGGTATGGCATTGCCATAACAACAGGCGGGAGGTTTTTTACTGTTATTGATAAAACTGTTAACAAAGGCAATGCTGTTCAGGTGATTAAGACAATGTACCGGGAAAAGCACGTTACTGTATACTCATATGCGATAGGCGATGGCATCAATGACGCAGACATGTTTAATGCAGTTGATGAAGCCTATTTTGTAGGAAGAAAAGATTTATGGAAAACCATAAAGAAGCTATGCCCTGCAATACATAAAACAAAAAAAACTGGACCCGACGGATTTAGTGAGGTGATAGACAGAATAGTAAAAAATTATTCGCTAATCTGAACATTCTGTTCAACATACTTCTCAAATTCTTCACGAGACATTTTATCCTTATAGAGCTGCCACATGACTTCTTTTAATTCTTCAAGCGATTCAAACTTTGCCCCATCAAGCTTATAGTGTGCCATACTACAAAACCCTTATTGAATATATTAAAAATTTAATACAACTACATTAATATCTATAAAACTGTCAATGTAAATTTTATCACAAATTATATTGTTGACATAAAAAGTATAATAAAAAAATGATTGAATCCATCTAGCAATCATGTTACAATCCAATCAGATATCATCACAGGTATTAATAATGAATCATTGCAAATTAGTTCTATTTTTATTGTTATCTCTGTGTACGATAGCATCTGCTGTTGTTGCCAGCCCATTAATAATTGATGATAATTTTGATTACGCTGAAGCAGGCCTTCACCTGAAGTACTGTAATGATGTCTCACCTACAATGTCCATTCAGGAGATTACCAACCGATATGCAAATAATGAATTTTCACCATCTTTTGATTTGCATCCATCATTTGGATACTCAAAAAAACCATTATGGATAAGTCTTCCCATTACTAATACCACTGACAATGATATCACATTTTTTATAGAATATGATTATCCCCTCATTGATGACATTATCGTATTTATTCCCGGGGATAAAGGATACACATCCATCCATACAGGCGATCAATTCCCATTTTCTTCACGGCCACTACCATACCGTACGTTTGTATTTCCCATTACTCAAAAGCCAGGTACCTCAACATATTTTTTACGAATACAATCAGAAGGTTCACTGATTGTTCCCTTAAAAGTGTGGTCACCGCAAAAGTTTGAATCAATGCGGAATAGCACGCTTCCACTTATATGGATGCACTATGGACTTATGTTTGCGCTGTTTTTCTATAACCTATTTTTGTTTCTAACAGTCCGCGAAAGAAGTTTTCTGTACGTATCACTATTTATTATTGGCGTAACCCTTTTTGCAATGGCAAATAATGGTATTGCCGCCCAGTATCTCTGGCAAAACAACACATGGTGGGGCAATATATGTCATCCATTCTTTGTATTCTTTGCAATGACAGGGATACTATTATTTACCAGGGAATTCTTATCTCTCAAATTTAATATTCCATGGCTCAGTAACGGTATAGTATTTTTTTCGATTATAACCGGTATATCCTGCCTCATACCATTTTTTATACCCTACTATTATGTAACACAATTATCTGTAATCATGGCTGCTATAGGATCTGTAGTGGTTTTATGTACGGGTATTATCGCACAAATTATAAAAATACGCGAGGCAATCTTTTTCAATATAGCCACCTTCAGCTTTGTTACCGGGGTGCTGCTTATAGGACTGCGGTCTTTTGGCATTTTAGGCGACAATTTTTTAACTGCGTGGGGATATCAGTTAGGTTCATCGGCAATGATACTTTTATTTTCTCTGGGTATTGCTGATAAAGTGAATACATGGCGTAAAGAAAAAGAACGAGCAATGGCTAAACTGGCTATTTCTGAAGCACGGTATCGCACTCTGGTTGAAAATGCGCATGATGGCATCATCCTGGTACAAAACTGGAAAGTATTATATTCAAATCACGCTTTTGCACGGATGTTGAGCTATACGGTTGAGGAGCTTACGGGAATATCTCTGGATGTATTAGTAGCCAATACTCCCTTGGGGCAAGAAGTGTTAATACAATATGCAAACAGGCTGAATAACAAAAAAGCAAAACTGCAATATGAAGCTCAATTAAAGCGTAAAACAGGGAATTATATTGATGTTTTAATTTCAGCACAAATGGTCCATCTGGATGGCATTCCCACAAGTATAGCAATAATCACTGACATCAGTGCTTTGAAAGAAGCTTATGACACTATTCAACATCAATACGAGGAAATCCAGTCACAATACGAAGAGCTGGAAGCAATGAATGAAGAAATGGCCCGTACCCACTTTGAGCTTTCAGAAACCACGCATGAACTTGAAGAAGAAAAAGAACGTTTGCATGCAACATTACGTTCAATGTACGATGCAGTAATAACCACCGACCTTAATGGAAATATCACATTGGTTAATGCGCGAGCTGAAACGTTGATCGGAAAAACGTTTACCGAACTTATAGGTGCGCCATTTACCAGCATGTTCCCACTACGCTACATGACTACAAAGGAGAAGTATCATAATCCCGTTGGTGATATCGTGCAGTATGGCAAACTTGATACAGGCGCTATACCGTTAACACTTCAAACTCAGGATAAAGAAGCAATTATTGAACTTTCAGGCGCACCAATCTTTGTAGAGGGCAAAAATATCGGCACTGTAATTGTATTACATGATATTACCGATCAATATTTACTGGAAAAGGAGATTCATAAAATTAGCAAACTGGAATCATTAAGCATCCTTGCCGGTGGTATAGCTCATGACTTCAACAACTTATTAACATCCATTATAGGAAATCTTTCAATTTTAAAAGTAAAATTGGCAGATAGCTCTGTATATCAAAAATATATTGAAAGAATTGAAAATGCTGCACAACGTGCTGCAGATTTAACCAAACAGCTATTAACATTTTCCAAAGGTGGCGAGCCAATAAAAGAAGTAGCTTCACTGGCACAGGTGATCAGAGACACTGCACAGTTTGTACTATCAGGTTCCAGTGTAAAGTGTAATTTTGAAATACAATCTGATATGTGGAATTGTGAAGTAGATGTGGGTCAGATGAGTCAGGTATTTCAGAATTTAATTATTAATGCAGCACAATCCATGCCTCACGGTGGGGTTATTACTATCAAAACTGAAAATGTTGTATATGATGGTACTCAGCAAAAACCGCTGTTACCTGGTAATTACGTCAGAATAACAGTAAAGGACGAAGGAATTGGTATCCCAAAAGAAAACTTATCACGGATATTTGATCCTTTTTTTACAACTAAGGAACGTGGCAGCGGCCTGGGATTAGCAACAAGTTTTTCAATCATTAAAAGACATGGTGGCCATATTGAAGTACATTCAGAAGTTGACCAGGGCTCAGAGTTTATAATCTATCTTCATGCTACAGATAAAAGCATTCATGGTTACCAAGGCCAGGAAGCGCACATTGCCTATCCAGGAGGAAGAATACTACTCATGGATGATGATTTCACAATCTATGAAGTTGTTTCCCATATGCTTGATATATATGGATTTGAAGTTGATTGGGTTGAAAATGGTGAAAAGGCTATTGCAAAGTACAAAGTATCCATTGAATCAGGCAACCCGTATGACCTTATTATAATGGATTTAACGGTCCCCGGGGCCATGGGTGGCTCACAGGCAGTACAGGAAATCTTAGCGATAAATCCTAATGCAAAAGTTATTGTTTCAAGCGGTTATTTCAATGATCCCGTGATGTCACACTATAAAGAATATGGATTCAAAGGTGTTGTTGCAAAACCATACAAAATTGAAGAGATAGTAAAAGTAATTAATGAAGTGCTTGCACAGTAAGTCTTTTCTTCCATTCTTCCGAAAATACAATATAGATACTAATGTCTGCGATTGCGATTATCTATAACACAAGATGATCATTTATTGAATTAATAAATATCAGACAATAACTGTCATGCAGAGGAAAGCACAGAATATATATTCTTGCAATATGAATTTCCGCATAGTTTTTTTGGGTCATCTATTGCAGTAAATTTTATTTATTTAAGGAGATTTATACATATGAATAAAAAATGGATTATTTTTATAATTATTACAATGGTAGCAAATATTCAGGCTTCTGTAGTTACGCAAAAACAGGCTGATACTGAAAAAGTAAAACAACAGTATACATCTGACGTTGAAAAGAAGGAAGCAATAATTAAAAAGATACACGCATTAATGAAAGAAATTAATGCAAACGTTGGTGGCAATGAAAATCTGGTAGTCCCTGTTGAGCCTTCTAAAGCTACTGATGTGGTTGACCATGATGAATATGCAAAAAAAGAAATTATACCTGATAAAAAACCACAAGAAGGAAAAAAGAATAAAGAAGAATCCTTAATTGCACCAACAAAAGGAAAAATGACAAGTAAATATGGATATAGAGTAAATCCTGTCACCAAAAAATATTCATTTCATAAAGGCATAGACATAGCTGCACCAAAAGGTACTATTGTAGTAGCAAGTGCAAATGGCATAGTTGCTACATCACAGTATATGAATAATGGTTACGGTAATTGCATTATCATTGAACATGAAAACAATATAAAAACGCTGTATGCACATCTGGAAAAGCGTCTGGTAAAATCCGGGGATGTTGTACAGCAGGGTCAACAGATAGGAACTGTTGGTGCTACCGGAAGAGCAACCGGACCACATCTTCACTATGAGGTATATAAAGGTAAGCAGTCAATAAATCCGGAAGAGCTCATTCATTATTAATGATTACTATCTCACATGCTAACGGGAAATACGGTTTTATGCCTAAAGATTTTATGTTGAAAGGATTATTTATCTGTGATTTTTAAAATTATTATTACAATAGTTGGTATTATTTTCTGGATTATACTTTTACCGATAACTATCGCTCTATTTTCATTTAAAATTATACCAACACCGTTTCACACCACTGAACTTGCAGGTATAGGTGTTGCAGCAGGAATAATTGGCTTGTTAATCTCTCTGTGGGCTGTTATTTCACACATTGCCATAGGCAAAGGAAGCCCTGTACCCTTGCTTGGTCCTCAAAAACTTATTATTACAGGACCATACAGGTTTTGCCGCAATCCCATGACACTGGGCCTTACGCTGTATTATACAGGGGCAGGAACAATTATTAACCATGGTGTTGCCGCAGTACTATTATCAGCAATAGTTATTTCCCATATACTCTATGATGCGTTTTTTGAAGAAAAAGAGCTGCTGCGCAAATTTGGTAATGACTATATACACTATAAACAAACTACCCCTTTCATCCTGCCAAACATATCTCTGTTTAAAAAATAATTTTCATTTTCTGTTGACTTTATTACAAATATTTTTAACATTACTATTATGGGTAAAAAAGCGTGTGTGCTGGGTGCAACTGGCCTTGTTGGTTCAAATCTTCTATCATTGCTCACGAGTGATCAGTACTACTCTACTATCCATGTTGTAACAAGGCGGCATGTGTCTCAACAAGACGTTAGAATCAGCCAATATATTTCTGATTTTAATAATCTTGAAACGGTATCCCATGCATTTGCCGTCCACGATGTGTTTTGCTGCCTGGGTACTACAATGAAAAAAGCCGGCTCAAAAGAAGCATTTAAACAGGTTGATTACGATTATGTAGTAAAAGCAGCTAAAATTGCTCATGCACAGGGAGCAAAACAATTTTTGGTTATCAGTGCTGTTGGGGCACATCCACAGTCACTGTTTTTTTATAATAGAATAAAAGGACAAATGGAAAAAGATGTGGCTTCAATACCATTTGAAGGAGTCCATATTTTCAGGCCATCACTTTTAGTAGGCCAAAGGGATGAAAAGCGTTTTCTTGAGGATATAGCGCAACAATGTGCAAAGCCATTACAATATATACTGAAAGAGTTGTTAAAAAAGTATGCACCCGTTGAAGCAAAACATGTCGCTGCATCCATGATCCAGACAGCAAAATCAAATATTCCTGGCATTCATATTTATGAAGCATTATAGGCGATAGTTACTAAATAAAGTACTGGTTTTTTAAATTAAGGATGTAAACACTTTATTGCACATTGACGGTAAAGCCTGCCAGCTTGTTATAAAGTGTATATTTATAATCAAAGGAGGTTGTATATGTATCGAAAATTTTTTACAATTGCGATTGTTTTATGTTTTTTACTCCCATTTATAGCATTTGCTCTTGATGATGAGCATTTCATTCAAGACGATGACTATTTTGTTTCCAGGGAGCCATACAAACAGGGGTGGATGTATGTGCAGCTTGCAAAGATGATTCAGCCTGCAAAACCGGAAACAAAAAATGAAGCTCAGTTTATGACTGTTCGTGATGGGGAAGAGTTATGGTCAAAGCATTTCTTTAAAACAAGAATTGCAAATGAAGCTCAGTGTAAGGTTGGTACTATTGTTATTTGCTTTAATGACAATTCGAAGGATGATGTGTACCATGCACCAGAAGACAAGGATAATGCCCGCAATGGATCATGGTTCATGGCAAAAGTAACCGATACGTCTGATTTATATAAAGGTTACATCACAGTATCTGGCGGGTATAAAGTTCATAAAGATAATTTACGAACAATCTTAAAATAATACCACATACAACAACAAGGAGGAAAATCATGAAAAATATCATCATCTTTATCTCTTTATTCACATTTGCTTTATTTTTGACAATTGGCTGTACAAGTGACTCACGAAACATGCTTGGTGATACTCTTGCCGGTAAAGCTACTGATGCTGCATTTGACAGTCTAACAGCCAAATCAACGGAAAAACAAACCACCACGAAAAAGACAACAAGTACCGACTATGTCCCTTCAGATGCTGATGCACATTATATTCAACCATCAGATTATTTTATTGCAGAGCGCGATTTTCCGGGTCAGGGGTATATATGGGTTAAACTTGCAAGAGTATTAACAGAACCCAGTTCCAAAACCAAGAATGAAGGTCAATTTATGATTGTTAAATCAGGAAAAGAACTATGGACAAAATTTTTCTGGAAGTCTCGCATTGCTTCTAAATCTCAAATAAAAATTGGCATGCTCCTCATTGCATTTGATGATAATAAGATTGATGATGTATATCACGCGCCTCAAAACAAAGAAGATGCACGTACGGGCGATTGGTTTATGGCAAAAATTACTGACACATCTGATTTATATAAAGGTTACGTAATGGTTTCTGGTGGTTATAAGGTTGCACTGGATAATATCAGGATACTTTCCAGGTAATACTTTCCTTACATTCGAAACTATTGTTTATTTTAATTCTTTAAAAGGGGCACTTGCCCCTTTTACCTTAAATAGGCTGTCTCAATGTGTTTTCTACTTCATGTTAGTTTTTATATAATAATACAATAAAATTACTTTTCCGTAATATCAGTAATATGCATTCAATTCATCATTGGATATACTTCAAGTGTCAAAGATTAACTTTAAAACTACTCTGTTGTGGGGTTGAGGATTTTGTTTGGTCAGATGCCTGCTTTTTCTACTATATCCGGGGGTGGTCCCCAGTATACGGTTATGTAAAATATATTATATTTGCTTCCCGTCC
>DYLU01000077.1 GCA_020721905.1 Leptospira biflexa
CAGTAAATATTTTAATTCCTGCATACTCTCGTTTAGCGCCGCGAAGCAACTGCATCCCTGTATCTAAACTCAACTTTACCGCATTATTGAAATCCTCTTGTTCAGGGTATTCTTTGAGATAATACTGCAATAATTCATATGTTTTATAGTATTCTTTAGCTGCGTAATATGATTTACAGGCAAGATAGTAACATTTTGCTTTCAACTTAACTTTTTCTGGTTCTTTTAAAAGGTTAGATAATCCTATAAATACTTCTGCTGCTTTTTCATATGATTTGCTGTTTACCGTTGCGCGGGTTCCAATAACACCAATCAGATTGTTGCGTACCCGTTTACACGCTGCACGGGCGCCTGCATTAATAACGCCAACAATGGGAATGGTATTTTCCTGCTGAAGTGTGGGAAGAGCTGTTGCTGATGATGTGTTGCAGGCTATAACAACCATTTTGACATTTCGTGATACCAGGTATGAAGTAATCTGCCGTGCATACCGTATAAGCGTTTCTGCAGAGCGTGTGCCGTAAGGGAAACGGGCTGTATCACCAAAATAGATAAGATTTTCACCGGGCAGAAGCTTATTGATAGCGTTACATACAGTAAGTCCCCCAATACCGGAGTCAAATATGCCAATTGGTCGTGAATCCATAACAGTTGATTATGCCTGTTTTATACTAATGTGTTGAGTTTTTTCGTGTTTTAAACAACATATATTCTATGCCATCAACCAGTGCCTGCCATGAAGCTTCAATGATATTGGTAGAAACCCCAACAGTGCCCCAGTGTTCGGCATGGCGTTTCTGGTCAATAAGGACGCGGACCGAAGAACCGGTGCCATCTTTTTCGTTGAGTACGCGTACCTTATAGTCAGAAAGCTGTAATTCACGGATTTCCGGATAAAAGTTTTCCAGGGCCTTGCGCAATGCATTATCCAGTGCCTGAACAGGGCCGTTTCCATTTGCAGCAGTATGCTCAATCTGGCCATCTACCTCAACTTTTATGGTAGCTTCACAGGTTACTCTGCCTGATTCATCCTTTTCAGTGATTATCCTGAAACCCTTCAATGTAAAAAATGGTGCATATTCGCCATTGCTTCGCCTGATTAATAATTCAAAAGAACCTTCTGCTGCTTCAAACTGAAATCCCTGATCTTCTAAGTCCTTTATGCGCCTGAGTATTTTTTCTGGCAATTCAATTTTATTTATAGAAATACCTAATTCATGAGCTTTTACCTGAATATTGCTCTTGCCTGCAAGCTCTGAAATGAGGACCTTCCGTCTGTTGCCTACAAGTTCAGGATTTATATGTTCGTAAGTAGATGTATTGCGCTTGAGTGCTGATACATGGATACCGCCTTTATGGGCAAATGCGTTATCGCCCACATATGGGGCGCGTTCATTGTGTGCCAGATTTGCAATTTCACTGATATAGCGGCTTGTTTCAGTTAAATGATGCAATGATTCAGCAGCATTGCAGCTGTAACCTAATTTTAATACAAGATTAGGGATTAAGGAAGTCAGGTCGCAGTTGCCACAGCGTTCACCATACCCGTTAATGGTTCCCTGTACTGAAATGGCGCCGCTCAATACGGCTGCTATGCCATTTGCCACAGCAACCCCTGCATCATTATGGTGGTGAACCCCAACAGGAGTTTTATATACAGAACACACTGTAGCTGTTATAGAGCTGATTTCATGGGTCAGTGTGCCGCCGTTGGTGTCGCACAGTACCAGCATATCAATGCCTGCTTTTACCGAGCTTTCCAGAACTTTCATGGCATAGTCAGGGTTAGCCTTGAAACCATCATAGAAATGTTCAGCATCCAGGAATACTTCAAAGCCTTTATCCTTTAAATATGCAACAGTATCATATACAAGTGCTAAATTTTCTTCAAGGCTTATATTCAGGGCATCAGTAACATGAAAATCCCAGGATTTTGCAACAATGGTTATTGTAGGAGCGCTGGAATTAATAAGTTCCTGTAACAGGGTGTCCTCAGTTAATTTCATCTTTGGACGTTTTGTTGATCCAAAAGCAGCAATTTTAGAATGTTTCAGATTGGCTTTACGGATCTCTGAAAAGAATATATTGTCTTTTGGATTGGATCCTGGCCAACCGCCTTCTATATAATCTATCTTAAGCTTGTCTAATTCCAGTGCAATCCGTATTTTATCCTGAAGGGAAAAGGATATCCCGAATGTTTGCGCACCATCCCGTAATGTGGTGTCATAGAGTATAATGTGTTTTTTCTCAGTATCCATAGTAGCAATAAAAAATTAAGATATAGTATGAAGATAAATATATTACATTTTACAATATACTACAAATATTATTAAATATTTTTATCATAGGTGTTATATTTTTTTTGCATTTCATCATGACGCAATGGGTAATGCATTCAAATGCGAGCACATTATTTATTCAAGCTATTTTTTCCCATTAAAAACAATTTGCTTGTATTTTATAATAAATATTTACTATAATGCTATTAGAGTTGCTGTAGCGGGTTTTGTTACCTTTTATCAAGGATTCAAACGTGATTATTTTGCTATAAGTAGTGCCAGTGTCAGGTATGAAACAGTTAAGAACATATACATATACTCATAATCAGAAAAAATGGATTATATTGTTGTATATAATAGTAACGCTTTTAATAATTACTCTTCCATTGATTATCTATATATTTATTTACCTTGTTAGCAGACATGTCGTTTCAATTCAGTTATATATTTTTCTATTTACACTTTTTATTATTACGTTAGTTATGGGTATCTGTATAACCATACGTTTTTTAATTACCGCTTCCAGGGAGATAGTAACCAGCAAAAATGAATTAGCATTAAAAGATGTCATTATCCAGCATTCAGATGAGATTATTATTTTACTGGATATGTTTGGGAAAATCATCAGCATAAATCCGGCGTTAACAACAATTTTGAGATTTACCAAGGAAGAAATTATCAACCAACCATTCAGAGCAATTTTGTACGAAAAGTCATTTGAAGATTCAATACGCTTGCGCGATCTTCTATTGAGCCGATTTAAGGATGTATTTAAAGGATATGAAGCCGAGATAGTATTGCCATGTAAGGTTCAACATTATTCTGAAATTAAATCAATAGCATTTAAATTAATACCGGTGTTCCAGGATAACAAGTTGCAGTATATTCTGGCAATTGGGAGAGTTATACAGTCTGATTATCTCACCAGCCATTATCTGAAAACCGAATATGCAGAATTTATTATAGATAACAATATACGTATGGTTAACCTGCTATCATACCGGCTTACACGTAACCTTGAGCCGTATCTGGAAAAACGTGAAATTATCCGTATTCAGCTTGGATTGCAGGAAGCCATTATTAATGCCATTGAACACGGTAATCTGGAGATTGATTTTGAAACTAAAAGCAGATTGAAAAAAATGGAAGGCAATTACTGGGATCATGTTCTGGATGAGTGTAATAAAGAAAATCTTGAAACAAGAAAAATCACAGTGAAATATTTTTTATCATCTGACCATGTTAAATATACCATTGCAGACGAAGGCAGGGGTTTTGATTGGAAGCAATATATGAATACCACGCCAAATGGTAATCTTATTTACAACTATCATGGTGTTGGTTTTGCTATGTTACAGGATGTTTTTGAGCTTTCATTTAATGAAAAGGGGAATGAAATAACGTTGATTAAGTATTTTAAAAGCAGTTGATACAGTGTGGTTTATGCCATAGTAGATAGCCTAATTTATTGCAAAACCCGGTTCTTGCAGAAGAAATGATTGTAATAAAAATTTTATCCTGAACAATGTCCTTATGAAAAAAGCATTGATTCAGGGTGTAAAGGATAGCAACATTGAACCTGGTTCAGGTTTTAAAGGGTAGTCACACTGAACTTGATTTGGGTTTAAAAAAAGAGTCACCCTGAAGCTGGTTCAGGGTCTATGAATACAGGATGTATTTAATGTTAAAAGTGTGTGTATATGAAATGTTATTACAGTTAATTGTGCACGGCGAATGGAGTAATGTATGGGAACATACCGGAACCCCATCCCAACAGTAGATATAATAATACTGCTGGAAGATGAACATGGGAACGTAAGGAGTGATGAAATTGTTTTGATAAAAAGAAAAAACCCACCATATGGCTGGGCTTTACCAGGTGGATTTGTAGATTATGGTGAAACCTTAGAACAGGCAGCTGTGCGTGAAGCAAAGGAAGAGACCTCGTTGGATGTAACATTGTTAAAACAATTTCACACTTATTCCAACCCGTCAAGGGATCCACGACAGCATACTATTACTACAGTATATATTGCAAAGGCAAAAGGTACGCCGCATGCGCAGGATGATGCTAAAGAGATAGGAATATTTAATGTTAATACATTACCTCAGCCAATTGCATTTGACCATGCTTCAATAATTGAGGATTTTAAACATAATACATTTTAAAAAGGGAAGAGCCATGGATGTATCATACAATCTATTAAATCTGACAGGCAGGGCAATTGATATACTGGCAAAATTCAGTAAAGCTGATATACGGGTACATGATGCTGATAGAATTCCCAGAGCGCCAGTGGTATTTGTGGTAAATCATTTTACCCGCATGGAAACGTTTTTTTTCCCCAATGTGATTCATAAAATTACAGGGAAATATATTTATTCACTTGCTCACTATAGTTTCTTTGTTGGTGGATTTGGTACATTCATGGAAAAGTTAGGAGCAGTATCAACTAAAGACCCCCTGCGTGATGTAAAGTTTATTGGAGCATTACTTCGTGGTGATAAGGATTGCATAATCTTTCCTGAAGGGCAGATGATTAAGGACAAAAAGCTTATTGAGCGTGGTAAATATATGGTGTACAATTCGGGGATACGAAGGCCACCGCATACAGGAGCAGCTTTTATAGCCTTACGTACACAATTTTACAGGGAGGAGTTGAAAAGCTGTACTGAGCGCAATGCCTGTGATGATCTCAGCAACCTGATGGCGCACTTTGAAATATCTGAACAGGAACTATCGCACATAACAAACCAGGAAACGTATATAGTACCTGTCAATATTACCTATTTCCCAATCAGAGCGCGTGCCAATGTACTTAATAAAATTGCAAACAAGCTGGTTAAGTCCTTGCCAGAGCGTGTTGAAGAGGAACTTGAAGTTGAAGGGACTATGCTTGTTGAAGGTGTGGATATTGATATCAATTTTGGTAATCCCATTGCCATAAGTCCATATTTAAAAAGTTATTTTGCAAAACAAAAAATTGAAAGCAAGAAATTGTATCTGGATCCGCAAGAGTTGCAATCTGATGTGTTGCTCAGAAAAATAGCTATTGATATCATGTACAGGTATATGCATGATATTTATGCTATGACAACTCTTAATCATGATCATATATTTTCATATATTCTGGCTAAAACAAGGAACAGCATTAAAGAAACTGATTTTAAAACAAAAGCGTATTGTGCGATAGAAACTGTAAAAAAATTGAATCTGGCTACATGCCACACTTCACTTAAACTGAAACAGGGATATCTGTTAACCGATGATCCCCATGGCAGATACAATGATTTTATAGATGCAGCAAAATCTGAAGGATTAATTTCAATCAGGGATGGGATAATATACAAGAACAAAGTAAAGTTTTCAAGATTGTATGAATTTCATACTATACGGAAAGATAATATTGTTGAAGTTTTAAAAAATGAGATTGAACCGTTAGAGCAGGTAGTTAAAAAGCTTGGTAGAGTTTTCTGGACCCCAATGTTTTGTATACGGAAGAAGCTTGCTAAAAGTTTTTATAAAAAAGATATAGAGATATTTGAAAAAGACTATAAAGAATTTTTTAAACAGGGCGAAACAAAGCCAAAGCATATCGGGATGCCTTTGTATAAAAAAAGATGGTTTGCCAACACTGGCATTGTGCTTGTTCATGGATACATGGCAGCACCTGAAGAGATGCGCCAGTTAGCTGAATTTTTGTATAAAAAAGGGTATACAGTGTATTGTACACGATTGCGGGGTCATGGTACCCTGCCTGAGGATCTGGCAACACGAAGCTGGGAAGATTGGTATGAATCAGTAAACAGGGGCTATATTGTTGTAAAAAACAGTGTAAAAAAAATTTTCATATGTGGATTTTCAACTGGTGCCGGCCTTACGCTTTTGCATGCTGCCAATAAAAAAGATGCATTAAAGGGAGCAATAGCAATCAGCGCCCCCTACCGATTACAGAATATTGCAGCAGGGATTGCCCCTGTAGTGGATACCTGGAATAAATTTCTTTCATTCTTAAAAGTAAAAAAAATTGGCAGACTGGATTTTATTCCAAATCATCCGGATCATCCTGATATCAATTATTTGCGAAATCCTGTTGCAGGGATACATCAAATGGAAAAGCTCATGGATATTGTTGAAAAGCGGCTGGCTGATATATCAATACCGGTGTTGATTATGCAGGGTGCAGGGGATAAGACTGTGGACCCTGAAGGTGCGTTTAAAATGTTTATGAAGATTCCCTCTGAAAAAAAAGAATTTACCATGGTTCATTCAAAAAGCCATGGGATTACCCGTGGCCAGGAAGGCAGTGTGGTATCGCGAAGAGTAGCTGCGTTTATTAGGGATTATAGGTGAGCATGAACATGCATGCAGGGCGTTACAACCTATATGATACGCCTGCGCCAACTGTTACATTCCATGAATTGGTCTTTATTTTTGCATCAAGAGATAAAGTATCTTCCACATGGTAATACATTTCAAAAGCGCCCCTGGTCAATATTATGATTGTTGAAAGAATAACTGCAGGCGATAATGAGTAATTTGAGCCAAAGGTTAATAATACTAAGTTGAATGTGCCGTTTCCATGGCTTGTGGAACCATCTGATGTATTGATAAAATGGAAAAATGAAGCACCAGTTATACATTCAAATTTTTCTGTAAAAGAATGCTGTATACCAGCTTTTGCATTTATAATTGGGTCATTGTGGATGGTTATTGATGAATGGTTTATTGCCGGCAGTGGGTTATCCGTTACATTTATATCTGTGTTGGTATAGGAAGAAGGAAGCAATAATCCAAATTCAATTGCAATGCCTGTTTGCGGCAGTATTTTTGTATAACCGCCTGCAACTATCTGTGGTCCCTCATACTGCTGAATATCCCATGTGTCGCTATATGAAAGGTCAGTTGCGCTGAAGTCAGCTTCTGCTTTCTTTTTTACACATTTTATGGTGGACGGAGCTAACCGTAATCCCACCTGTGAATCATTGTTTGTGAGCAGAAATCCTAAGGAAGGCTGAATGATAACGCCATATTCCTGCTTTGTGTATGAGTAACTGGTTCCTAAAGAATTATTTTTATCAGTTTTTTTATTTGAAAAGAATGGTGTTGTTGCCAGCTGGATACCCGCATAGTTATTATCTGAAATCTTCCAGCCGTATGCAATATTCAATGTGGGGTTTATATCATTGGTTGTCGTTGTTTCTGTTCCTTCAAAATAGATTGGTCCCGGCATACTTCCATTTATTTTTTGAATATCTTTCTTTCGTAAATAAAGATTTTCCTTTGAAGACAGGCTGTACCCTATTGCACCATTGGCTATCTGTTTTGTGTACCCTGCAAAAAGCGAAAAAGCGTAATAATAATCATTTGACTGTTCAACCGAAGAAATATCAATACTGGATGCATGAAATTCAGGGTTTGTATCTTCGTTATGATAAGTATTCCCCATGAGATAGAATGAAGTTGTTGCTGCTGGTACTGTTCCAAGCAAGGCAGGGTTTCGTGTGGTATCGATTGCTCCTTCAGAGGTGACTGTGGATATGCCACCCATTGCCGTACCATGAATCTGAGCACTGGCATGTACAGAAAAACTCAATACGCAAATAACTATTAATAATTTCTTCACAGGCAGCCCCATCTTCTTTATATATATTTACAAAATACACAGTAAAATGAGTTATTTAAATACTATATCAAACACTTCGTCAATATGTGCAACAAAATATAGTGACAATCCCCGTGTAATATGTGATGGCACATCACCCATTTCTTTCTTATTTTCCATAGGCATGATGACGGTATTGCAGTGTTCGCGTTTGGCTGCAATAAGCTTTTCTTTTATTCCACCAACAGGTAATACTCTGCCTGAAAGCGTCAGCTCACCGGTCATGGCTATGCGTTTTTTAACCGGTGTATTCTTAACAAGCGAATAAAGCGCTGATGCCATTGTTATTCCTGCCGAAGGGCCATCTTTTGGTATAGCTCCTGCCGGTATATGAATATGAATATTATTCTTGTTAAAGAAGTCTATTGCGTGAGTGTCATCATTAAAGTAATTTTTAATATAATTATAAGCGATAGTTGCTGATTCCTTCATCACATCGCCAATATTACCTGTAAGCGTCAAAGTGGAAGAACTCTGTGCTGGCGTGGAAAGTGCCTCAACCAGAAGCACGGATCCGCCTGTTGTTGTCCATGCAAGTCCTATTGCAATGCCTGGTTTGAGATTATCGGGTATTGTGTCACCGGTATAGTATTCCGGCCCAAGTAATGAGCGTATTGATTCTTCATCAAGGTGATCAGGGAATGATGTATCTTTTTTAACAATTGATTTTGCTTTTTTGCGGCATAAGCGTTCCAGCTGTCTATCAAGATTTCTAACCCCAGCCTCACGTGCCCAGCCATTAATGATAAAAAAAATAGCGTCCCTGTCCAGTTCAATGGAATTTTTTTGCAAACCATGCTTTTTAAGTTGTTTTGGTAAAAGAAAATGTTTTGCAATCTTGTATTTTTCTTCAGCAATATAGCCCGGGATGCGTATAACTTCCATGCGGTCAAGCAAAACATCGGGTATAGTGTCGGTGGTATTGGCAGTGGTGATGAAAAGTACTTTTGAAAGGTCAAACGGCATATCAATGTAATGGTCCCTGAAGGAATGGTTTTGTTCATAATCAAGGACTTCCAGAAGCGAAGCTGCAGGGTCCCCCTGATAGCTCTGATACAGTTTATCAATTTCATCAAGCATGAAAACAGGATTTTTGGATTTGCATACTTTTATGCCCTGTATGATTTTTCCCGGCATTGCTCCAATATAGGTACGGCGATGGCCTTTTATTTCGGCTTCATCCCTTATACCACCTAATGATACCCTGAAAAATGCACGTTTTAATGTATCAGCTATAGCCTGTCCAAGTGAGGTTTTTCCAACACCCGGAGGGCCAACAAGGCACAATATTGAGCCTCCGGAATCAGGTTTAAGCATCCTGACCGATAGAAACTCCACTATTCGTTCTTTGACATCATCAAGCCCATAATGGCTTTTCTTTAAGATTTTTTCCGCCCGTGTAATGTCAAGGCAATCTTCTGTATACGTATTCCAGGGCAGGGAAAGTACCGTATCCAGATAGGTGCGGGCAATTATGTATTCGGGTGTGTTTGATTCGATGTAATAAAGACGGTTAATCTCATCCTGTATTTTTTCTTTTGGCTCACCTTTAAGATTTAAGGATTCAATTTTTGATTTCATCTGCTGAATTTCATTGCTGCGGTCATCATCTAGTCCTAATTCCTGCTTAATTATCTTCAGCTGCTCGCGTAAAAAATAATCCCGCTGCTGTTTGTATATTTTTTCGTTAATCTGGTTCTGGATTTTACGCTGAACGGAAACTACCTCCAGCTCTTTTTGCAAAAGTACCAGTACCTTTTCAAGGCGCTTTTTTACGTTAATTGTCTCCAGAATATTCTGGTATTCCTGTTTTTCCAGATTTAATATGGATGTAACAAAATCAGCTATTCGGCCGGGCTCATCAACATTAAGCATGGTAAGTTTCATCTCTTCTGTAAACAGAGGGTTACTTTCGGAAAGGATTTTAAGCTGGCTCAAAATAGCACGGGTTAATGCTTTGATTTCAAGATTTTTTGTATTTGCTTTGTCATAAATGTATTCAACTTTTGCAATAATACTTTTTTTATCATTAATAATTTTAATGATTCTGAACCTGCAGATACTGTTTATAAGGACATTAATGCTTTCATCCGGAAGGTTAATCTTTTTAATTATCTTTGCTGCGGTTCCAAACATTTCTATATCGTCTATCTCCACCTCTTCTACATCATCATCTTTCAATACAGCTAAACCAATAGCTCGCGAAGTATTCAGTGCATCATCAATTGATCGCATGAACCGTGGTTTTGCAATTATAAGCGGAGTAATGATACCAGGGAATATGGGCCGGTACCGTACAGGTATGATGTGTATAGTGGAAGGTAGATTGGTATCAATTTTTGACAGATCGCTTGCAAGTATTGTATTTTCTATCTGAATGGTGTCATTATCAAAGTATTCTTCAAAATTCATTAATTAGCTCCATAAAAAGATAAGTCATTTTAATAATATAAGAATAATCACTTTTTGGCTACATATTTTTTTAATTTTAAAAAAAAGTAGATTATCACAAAACATAATAAAAGCAGCCCTATCACTTTGCTATACCGTGATAAAAAGCGGCTAACTTCACCCTGAACTGTAAACCAGTTGTTGCCCAATGAATAACCAAGATAGATAACGATAAGATTCCATATTGATGAACTGATAAATGAAAACAACAGGACTTTATATGTAGATAAGTTTGAAAAGCCTGCAGTTAAAGAAATAACACTGCGAATGCCGGGTAAAAAACGGTTGGCTAAAACCAGCCATATTCCGTAAGATTGTACCCATTGTTCAGCTTTTAATATAGCTTCTTTTTTGAAAAAAGTAAAGTTTTTTTTGATGAGTAGCTCTTTGCCAAAAAACTTGCCAACCAGAAAAAGAAGTGTAAATCCAATAACCGAACCAACCGTTGTTGACAGGTAAACCCAGAAAAAATGTAATTTACCTGTTCCAACCATGAAAGCACCAAACGCAGTAACAACATCACCGGGGACAGGAGGAATCAGGTTTTCCAGTACAGCAGATATACACAGGAGTAGATACAGTAATGGATTGCTTTTACTGTCCAATAACGAAGGGAGTTGTTGTATAAGTTCATTTAACATGGTTACCACATTAATGTTTTAAAAATTATTCATTATGGATGTGCTTACAAAAAAAAATAATTTACATGGTATTGTTATTCATATTACTATAGTGATACTAAGCAATTTGATTTACCTGTTATAATATTGTTACTTAAACTGATCAGAAAATTTTTACAGATACTACTGTATAATGTTCTTATTATTTTGTCAAGGATGCTTATACGTTGTATACATTTACCATATAGTGGGTCAGTTTAGCTAAAAATATTTAATTATTGACAATGTTATGTTGATATATGATTTTAATTTATTGTTCTGAACCAAAAGCAAGGAATCTATAGTTTTAAAACAATAAGATTCTTCATTGGCTTTGCTTTACACTGAATTTTATTTTTTATAAGGAGAAGAAGGTGGTATGAGGAAACATATACTCTTTATTATACTACTAACCCTGATAGCCTGCAATACAACAGCTATTAAAGAACAGGAAGATCCATTTGCACAGGATAATAAAAGGTTTCTTGAAGAAAAAAGTGGTACAGAGCTTTTCAGAGTATTAATAACACCGGACAGCTACCAGGTAGTTCAGTTAAATTATCATGGAAAAATTACACGCAATAATGATGAAAGCGGCGATAAATACATACTTGAAGAAGTGGCACAATATAATCAGATTGATGAAGC
>DYLU01000015.1 GCA_020721905.1 Leptospira biflexa
AGTGCAACCTTGCCAAGGTTGAGGTCGCGGGTTCAAATCCCGTTTCCCGCTCATGTAAAAAAATCCTGGCAATCGCCAGGTTTTTTTATTTGTTAAACATATCCGAAGGTTTGATAATACACAGGTCGCCCCTCTTCGGAATTTCAAAAATGAATTCTGCCCATTTTTTATATTCTGAACGAGCCCAGATGTGACCGGAATGTAATTGAATAATTTTCCAGGTTACATACAATCCAATACCATGCCCGCTTTGTTCCATTAATTCAGGTGTGTTGACTCTTGAAAACTTGCGGAATAATTTAATCTTTTCGCTATCAGGGAAGCCATACCCTTCATTAAGTACTGAAACATGCAGGATGTTTTCATCAGCATCTAATGTTATTACTATTTTGCCATTTTCATATCCATACTTGACAGCATTCCCCAAGAGATTGTTCATTACAATTTTTAATAATTCGGGATCGCAGATAATCGTTAAATTCCCTATATTATTATGCATGGTAACTGTCATTTTTTTTTCACGTAAAATCGTTTCAACAAATTCAAGTGAAGATTTAATGATTTCTTCAACAAAAGCCACTTCATGTGTTTTAATAGTAAAAGTACCTGTTTCAAATCGGGACAGATTAAGGTATTCCAGTGCTATGTTGTGCAAATATTCGGTTTTCTTTACAATTCTGTTGACCATTTCTTTATTGGTTTCATTGATTTCTCCAAAATATCCTGCTGCGATTGTTTTTCCTAATGTAATAATTGAAGCTAAAGGATTTTTTAATTCGTGTGTTATAAAGCTCAACATTTCCATATAGGCATTTATGGATGCCTTTAGTTTTTCAATCTGATAGGCTTTTTCAACAGCCTGTGCCAGTCTATTCCGGAAAGATAACAAAAGTTTAATGTGATGGATGGAATAGGCCTCAATCAATTTACTGCGGAACATAAGTATACCAACATTACGGTTATGTACACGTAACGGCGTTGCCATAGAGGATTGTATTCCTTCTTTTAGTAGAAGAAGTGCTGATTCGCTTTTAGGATTACTTTTATAGTGGTTTTCCATATTATTGATGATACTGGGAAATCCTGTTGATAATACTTCTTCAACTGATCCACCCTTAATATCCGATGAGTATCCACTGACAAGGTGAATTTCTGGATAAGTTGTTTTAATATAGTATAAAACAAGCCTGCTGCCATCATCCTCTAAAAATGCTACATCCAATCTGTCCAGGGGCATTATTTTAATAGTTTCGTTAAATATAAAATCCAGTATCTCTTCTAATGTAAGTCCATCAGCTACTCTTTTGTTGATTCCACGCAATATAGCCTTTTCTATAGGTGAAAATTCCGTTTCCCAATCTATATCTTCTGATAGTATTTTAATTATATAATTTTTAGAACTTTGAGGAGTTATCTGCATATTAATAAATTCCCTGAATATTTCATTATAAGAATGTGATTTATTACTACGATATAATATACTACTATGCAGATTTTATTGCAACAATAATAGGTGTTATAGTGATAAACCAAAAACAAATATAAATAAAGCAGTTCTTTTTTAAAGAAAAAAAGTATTTGACGGCAATGTGTGTGCCAACAAATATATCAAAAATTTTTTACGAATGCCATTGCTGCTATATATATGTGCTATAATTTAATAATACATACGGTACTTTTGAAAGATTAATTTTACGTTAAATCATTTATCTTGTGAAAACTGGATTAACCATAAATAACAGCATAATTTATCTTTTTTTAAATATCAACAAGCAATAGTACAACATTAAAATAATTTTAAAGGAGAAATAACCTTGGAAATTAAAGAGTCAAAACTTGAAAATGCACGGATACGGCTTGATATTGAAATACCTAATGACCGTATTGATGCTGAATATGATAAGGTGTTGAAAAATGTTCAAAAAAAGGCTGAAATTAAGGGCTTCAGGATTGGGAAAGCGCCTCTTGATTTGATTGAAAAAAAATATGCCGAGTTTATTTCCGGTGAGACTGCTGAAAATATTGTGCGGTCTGCTTATATTGAAGCCATTGAACAAAAGGGCTTTACACCAATAACCCAGCCTGTATTTGATTTTAAAGAACTGGAAAAAGGGAAGCCTTTTTCTTTTATAGTTGAATTTGATATACCCCCTACTATTGAGATTAGCAATTATAAAGGCATTCATGTTGAGCAGAAAATTGTAAAAGTAACCGATGAAGATGTTGATGCCGAAATAGAATCAATGCGCGAACGGATGGCAACGATAACCAAAAAAGAAGGTGAAGATGCAAAGGTCATTAAAGGGGATCAGGTAACCATTAAGATGAAGCGTATTGATGACAAATCACCTGAACAGGTAGATGCAGCTGCATTTACCTCGCACAGCCTTGTGGTTGGCAAGAGCAAAGAATCATGGGCTATTGATGAAGATATTATTGGAATGAAAAAAGATGAAGAGAAAGAAATTAAAGTTAAATACCCCAAAGATTACGAAGTGGAAGAGCTCAAGGGGCAAAAGGTAACGTATTTGGTAAAGGTTGAAGAAATTTTTGAGCGACAGTTACCGGAACTAAATGATGAATTTGCAAAAAGTGCGGGTGAATACAATTCACTTGAAGAATTAAAAACCCGAATCAGAGAAAATCTGGAAACCTATGCAAAAGAGCAAACACTGAATCAAGTAAAACAGGAGATACTTGAAAAAATAGTCGAAAACAGTAAATTTGACATTCCTGAGTCTTTGATACAAAAGGAGATGTACGCAATTTTCAAACGATTGCAGTCACGATTTGGCAATGTTGGCAAGGATATCAATGAGTTTGCATCGATATTTGGCATTAACCCTGAAGAATTGACAAAATCCATCAGTGATGAAGCCAAAAAAAATATCAAAGATGCTCTGGTATTAACAAAAATCGCTGAGATTGAACAGCTGAAGGTTACAGAGGAGCAATTTCAAAAATTTATAAAATCCATAGCAGAACGCAATAATGTGTCGGAAGAAGAAGCGGTAAAAGTGGTTGAGGAGAAAGGAAATAAAGAAGAAATCGAAGGCGATTTGATTTTGGATACAGCATATGATTTTATTTATCAGAATGCGGATATTAAGATGCTCAAACCTGTAACTTTTCAGGAATATATTGCTCAGACGAAGTGAATAGACATTCATGACAAATTATAGAAGTTATGGGAACTGATGCTACACTGTATGTAAGGTTATTTAGAAATTTATAAATTTGTTGAGGTAATTTCATGAGCTATCTTGTACCAATTGTTGTAGAACAAACAGCACGCGGCGAGCGGTCGTATGATATATATTCCCGCTTATTAAAGGATCGCATCATTTTTATTGGCGATGCAATTGATGATCATGTAGCAAGTTTAGTTATAGCTCAGTTATTGTTTCTGGAAGCAGAAGATCCTGACAAAGATATTTATGTATATATAAACTCACCGGGAGGCATTGTAACTTCGGGTCTTGCTATTTATGATACCATGCAATATGTAAAACCTGACGTTGCAACTATATGTTTGGGACAGGCGGCATCTATGGCTTCATTGCTTCTGGCTGCAGGGGCAAAAGGGAAACGATCAGCATTGCCTAATTCGCGTATTATGATTCATCAGCCAATGGGCGGTTTTCAGGGGCAGGCTTCTGACATTGCTATTCATGCAAAGGAAATCCTTAAAATTAAGTCAAAGTTGAATGAAATATATGCCATCCATACCAAACAGCCAATAGAAAAAATTGAAAAAGATGTGGATAGGGATTTTTTTATGGATGCACAGGAAGCCGTAGAGTATGGATTAATTGATAAAGTTATTCAAAAAGATAGTAGATAAGTAATGTATAAGCGATAATTATTATAAGAGGATATATGTCAAACAAGAAAAAAGATAATAGCAAACATGAAACAACCCATTATTGTTCATTTTGTGGGAAGAGTCAGGACCTGGTACGAAAATTAGTTGCCGGTCCAAATGTATATATATGCGATGAATGTATTGAATTATGTAATGAGATACTGGAAGAAGACTGGGCATCAGAAGGCGGTGATCTTTTAACAAGCAATTTACCAAAACCTCATGAGATTAAAGCTGTTCTTGATGAATATGTTATTGGTCAGGAGTATGCAAAGAAAGTTCTTTCGGTAGCAGTTTATAATCACTATAAAAGAATTACCAGCAACTTTAACTTAAGAAAAGGTGATGTTGAATTAGATAAAAGCAATATTTTATTAATTGGCCCAACGGGAAGTGGTAAAACGTTACTTGCACAAACACTGGCAAAAATTTTAAAAGTACCATTTGCCATTGCAGATGCAACATCGCTGACCGAAGCAGGCTATGTGGGTGAGGATGTGGAAAATATATTGCTGAGGTTGATACAGAATGCAGATGGCGATGTTAAAAGGGCTGAGATAGGAATAATTTATATTGATGAAATTGATAAGATTTCACGCAAATCTGAAAATCCTTCCATTACGCGTGATGTATCGGGTGAAGGTGTCCAGCAGGCCTTATTAAAGATTGTTGAGGGGACTATAGCCAATGTTCCCCCACAGGGTGGTAGAAAACATCCTCATCAGGAATTCATATCTATTGACACCAAGAACATTTTGTTTATTTGTGGTGGTGCATTTGTTGGGCTGGATAAAATTGTTCATTCGCGCATTGGTAATAAAACAATGGGATTTGGTGCTGAAGTTAAGTCGGTTAAAAATATTGGCAAAATCAATATACTGGAGAAAATGATCCCCGAAGATCTTATACGGTATGGTTTGATTCCTGAGTTTGTAGGCAGATTACATGTCCATGCTGTATTACATGAGCTTGATAAACAGGCTTTAAGGGAAATTTTAACAAAACCGCGCAATGCATTAACAAAGCAATATCAGAAAATATTTGCCTTTGAAAATGTTGAACTTGAATTTACTGATTCAGCTATTGATGCAATAGCCCAGATTGCAATTGAACGCGAAACGGGCGCACGTGGATTGCGGTCAGTTCTTGAAGAGATAATGCTGGATTTAATGTACGAGATTCCTTCCAAGAAAACCATAGCCAGGGTTATCATTAACGAGGATGTTGTATTGCACGGAAAAGCCCCTGAAATTATTCAAAAATCGGCAGAAAAAAGTGCGTAAGTATGTGTCCAAATTGCACTATTTTCAGTATTATATGTATGGGAACACTACTCACACAATTCAGGAGAAACCATGAAGAAAGATATAGATTATTTTAAACGATATCCCTTGTTACCATTGCGGGATATGGTAATATTCCCCCATATGGTAATACCGCTATTTGTTGGCCGGGATATCTCAATTAAAGCTCTGGATTCGGCAATGAAGGGTGACCGTCTTTTAGTCCTTACTGCTCAGGTTGATTCACAGATTGCAAATCCTAAAAAAGAAGATATTCATGATGTTGGCACACTTTCAGAGATTCTTCAGCTTTTAAAATTACCTGATGGTACTGTTAAGGTTCTGGTTGAGGGCATTTCACGCGTGTATATTTCGCATTTTGAATCAGGTGATGATGGTATTACTGTAGCGATTAAGGATATTGAACGCCCCTATGAAACTGATTCAAAGGTAGAAGCTTTAAAGCGCAATTTAATTGATACCTTTGAAAAATATATTAAATTAAATAAAAAGGTCCCACAGGAAGCACTTACTACCGTGATGCAGATTGAAGATATTTCACATCTGGCTGATGTTATTGCTTCGTATATAACAATGCGAGTTGAATATAAACAGGCAATACTGGAATTGGGCAACCCCGTAGAAAGAATAGAAAAGCTTATTGAACTGATTAATGGCGAAATTGAGATAATGTATATTGAAAAAAAGATCCAGGGCAAAGTTAGAAAACAGATGGAGAAAACTCAGAAGGAATACTATCTGAATGAGCAGATTAAAGTAATAAAGAAAGAATTAGGGCAGGGTGATGATTTAGCTGATGAAGTTGAAGAGTTGCGCAAATCAATTGAAGAAGCAAAAATGTCCAAAGAAGCAAAAGATAAGGCATTAAAGGAACTTAAACGTTTGGAAAAAATGCCTCCGTTGTCAGCTGAATCTGCTGTTGTACGTACATACATTGAATGGTTGCGTGATGTACCATGGTATAAGCGTACCCGGGATAATCGCGACATCGATCATGCCATGCAGGTTCTCAATGAAGATCATTATGGGTTGGAAGAAGTTAAAGAAAGAATTATTGAATATATAGCAGTGCGTCACCTTTCCAATAAATTAAAAGGCCCAATATTATGTTTTGTAGGTCCTCCAGGTGTTGGAAAAACTTCTTTAGGGCGTTCAGTGGCAAGAGCACTGGGCAGGAAATTTGTAAGGATGTCATTGGGTGGAGTTCGTGATGAAGCTGAAATTCGTGGGCATCGACGGACATATGTAGGGGCGTTGCCTGGAAGAATTATTCAGCAGATGAAAAAGGCTGGCGTGGTTAATCCTGTATTCCTGCTTGATGAAGTTGACAAAATGTCAATGGATTTCAGAGGGGATCCATCGTCTGCCCTTCTTGAAGTGCTTGATCCGGAGCAGAATAATACATTCGTTGATCATTATCTTGAAGTACCGTATGACCTTTCAGACGTGCTGTTTATAACAACTGCCAATGTACAGCACAGGATACCTGCTCCATTACAGGACAGAATGGAAATAATTGAAATTAATAGCTACACCGAACCGGAAAAGTTAAATATTGCACTGCAGTTTTTACTACCCAAGCAAATTAAAGAAAATGGCCTGAATGAATCAAATATCAAATACAGCGAAGATATGATGCTGTATACCATACGTCATTTTACACGTGAAGCCGGGGTAAGAAGTTTAGAGCGAGTGATAGCAAAAGTTTGCCGCAAAGTTGCACGGGAAGTTGTAAAATATGGGTTGTCACATGTTCGTGAAATAACTGTTGACATCCTGCATGAGTATTTAGGGCCAATCAAGTTTAAATATGGTGAAAAGGAACAGAAGAGTGAGATAGGCCTTGCCAACGGCCTTGCCTGGACTGAAGTTGGCGGAGATGTGTTACAGGTTGAAGCTTCTCTGATAAAAGGGAAAGGTCAACTTATACTTACCGGTCAGTTAGGTGAGGTGATGCAGGAATCTGCTCATGCAGCATTTACCTATGTACGTGCAAATGCTCAGTATTTTAACATACCTGAAGATGTGTTACGTAAGCATGATGTACATCTGCACGTTCCCGAAGGTGCAATCCCCAAAGATGGGCCTTCCGCAGGTATTACCATGGGTGTGGTTATTGCATCACTATTAAGCCAGATTGCGGTTCGATGTGATGTTGCAATGACCGGTGAAATAACCTTACGTGGCAAAGTTCTCCCAATAGGTGGATTAAAAGAAAAGGTATTGGCTGCACATCGTGCACAAATTACCCATATTATAATACCCAAGGATAACGAAAAAGATCTGGAAAAGATACCTGAATATGTCCGCAAACAGCTCATATTCCACCCGGTTACAAGCATGGAAGAAGTGCTGTTCTTATCATTGGAAGAACCCGAAAAATTCTTTAAGGACAGGCAAAAGACCGAAAAACTTAATGAGCAATGGAAAGATACAGTACGGGAATCTGCAATTTCAGATATGAGCAATGAATTATTGACCAAACACAATTATGCATAGATGATGAAATTAATATTTTGTACAAAGTAATTATTTTCCTGAGCTATTAAGCGGTCATGGATAATTTTTTTAGTTCTTCTCAAAATGAATTAAAAGCTTATTAGATGTTTTTATAAATGGTTCTTTTTTAGAGTTAGCATATATGGTAACAATTTTAAAACCATTATTATGCAAAAATTCTTCTATCTCTTCTTTAAAAAAAGCACGCATGATATGTTTATCTTTTACATGTCGTGTTGAATTGCCATCTGAAATTATATATCTATAGTATACCTCAGCAATTGTTTTATTATTACCGGGTACAAGAGTAAATCCACGTTCCCGTTGAATTGTCAAATTTTTATATGTAACACTTGATACTGTTGTTAATGGTTTTTCTTTTATTTCCCTGACAGGTACTGCATTCCAAATTTCAAAAAGCCCAAAACCATTATTTTTCAAAGCTCTCCATGTATTCCATAAAACTTTGTCAACGTCTTCATCATGTATCATATAATCAAATGATCCAAATAAAGAGATGATTATATCAAAATCTTCAAAGAAGTCAAAGTTCGTGATATCTGAAAGAATAAAGTTAGCAGCATTGGGGAATCGCAGTTTAGCATGAGTTAACATATTTTTACTGTTATCTAAACCAGTACAAGTAAACCCACAGTTATATAATTCATTGAGATGTTCGCCTGTCCCACATCCCAAATCAAGCAAAACAGGATTTGATATGTTTGAAGCAAGTTCTTTAATAAGATTTATATCGTCATTAATATCTCTGTGACACTTCTCTATAGTAAAATAATATTCTGCTAAGTCGTGATATAATTTCATGGTGAGCGAATTATTTAAAAAACATATTGGGGAATTTTTTGTTTAATACTTCCATCATTGCATTTTCTATGTCATACGTATTGTCCAGTTGCAGTAAATTGTTAACCATGTTTGTGCATTCATCAATGGTAACCGAACGTATGATACGTTTAATCTGATACATGAATGCTGAACTCATGGATAACTGTCGGTACCCCAACCCCAATAAAAGCATGGTATATTTTGGTTCCCCCGCCATCTCACCGCATATTGAAAGAGATACATTATTTTTATTTGAAACATCAGCAATTAATTTTAAAAGCCTTAGCACAGCAAGATTAAGCGGATTATAAAGATATGCTATTTTTTCGCTGATACGATCGACGGCTAATGTGTACTGAACCAGATCATTGGTTCCAACAGAAAAGAAATCACAATGTTTACAGAATCTATCAACATTTATCGCTGCTGAAGGAACCTCAATCATTATGCCAACCGGTAAATTATGATTAAAAGGTATTCCTAATTTCTGAAGATTTTCCATCTCTTCGTATAAAATTGATTTTGCTTTGAGAAGTTCTTCAACAGACGATATCATGGGAAACATCAATTTAACATTGCCAAACGCAGAAGCCCGCAGTATTGCCCTGAGTTGTGGCCTGAATAAAAATTCATTTTCAAGGCTAAACCGTATTGCTCTGCATCCTAAGAAGGGGTTTCGCTCTTTATATTGCTTGGTAAAAGCATAAATCTTGTCGCCACCTATATCAAGCGTACGAATGGTAACGGGGTGAGGGTTAAAGAACTCAACCACCTTTTTATATTCTTCAAACTGTTTTTCTTCATCAGGTAAAGACTTATCCAGAAATAAAAATTCTGATCTGAAAAGACCAATACCCTGTGCACCATGATCCCGTATAATATTCATTTCGTCGGGAATTTCTATGTTGCCATATATATATATGGTTTCATTATCAAGAGTATGAGAAGGAAGTTCAATTATAGCCGCTAATTCATTTTCAAGCTGTTTTAAATCTTCACGGTACTTTTCATATTCACTGATTTCATCTTTTGATGGGTTAACAATTATTTTCCCGTGTATAGCATCCAGAATGATAATGTCACCATGTTTAATAAGAGAAGTACCAACCTGAGAGCCAACTATTGCAGGGATTTCCAGTGCACGTGCCATGATTGCCGTATGGGAAGTTCTGCCGCCACGGTCGGTTATAAAACCCAGTACATATTTTTTATTCATCATTGCAGTATCAGATGGCGTCAGGTCGGTTGCTACTACAATAACTTCTTCTTTTAGATCTGCCAGAGATTCATCGTGCGTTTTTTGTAAATTATTAATAAGCCGCTTGTTAATATCTGAAATATCGATAATCCGTTCACGCAAATATTCATCTTCAATTGATTTTAAGCTCTGAATCAGTTGTACTGTGATATCATTCAAAACCCATTCTGCATTACGTTTTTCCTTACTGATGGTCTCGCGCACCTTTTGATCCAGATAGGGATCTTCAAGAACCATTAAGTGGCTTTTGAATATGTCGGCCATATCATTGGATAAACTGGTTGCTATCTGCGATTGAATAGATTTGATTTCTTCTTTGGTTTTTGCAAGGGATTCATCATACCTTTTTGTTTCATTTTCAACCTGGTCATCTGCTATGGTGTATTTGGGAATAATAATATTATCGCCTCGATAAATATAGGCTTTTCCTATAACTATCCCTGGTGAAGCAATAACTCCTTCTATTGATTTGGACATAACAATGTACCTGTTGACAGTAACTATTGCATACTATATTAGCAAATATGATAAAATGTAAATCAAAATATTTAATTCACGTTTGAAAATGAAATCAATAATTATTGGAAAAACTTGTCAAGATAAATAAAAAAATTTATATTTACTATCAAAAGCATTAGTCATACAGTATATTTTAAAAAATGAATTGGCAAATAACAACAGTTATTTTTATACTGATTGCAGTAGCGATAGCTTTTGTATCATTATTCAATGTAGCCTTTAATGATGTAAAGGGGGAATCATTGCAGCAGCTTCGTGAATTAATGGTAAAAAAACAGATAGAAGCCCGTGGAATCAGAGACCCTCGCGTGTTACAAGCAATGCTGCAGGTGGAACGGCACAAATTTGTTCCGGAACTCAGTATACCTCAGGCCTATGAAGACCATCCATTGCCAATTGGTTATGGTCAAACGATATCACAGCCATATATTGTTGCACTGATGACCGAATTATGTGAACTTGATGGCAGTGAAAAAGTACTTGAGATTGGTACAGGATCAGGATATCAGGCGGCAATTTTATCATTACTTTCAAAGGAAGTTTTTACTATAGAAATAGTTGAGCCACTTGGTAAACAGGCTGCATTACGATTGAAATCATTAGGCTACAAAAACGTTACCGTTAAAATTGGTGATGGATATAAGGGCTGGCCCCAGCATGCACCGTTTGATGTCATCATGCTCACAGCTGCTCCGCCTTCAGTTCCCGATGCACTGCTTAATCAGCTTAAAGAAGATGGTGGTATTCTGGTTGCTCCTGTTGGTGATTATCATCAGGAACTTGTAAAAATTGTCCGTAATGGGAACAATTATTCACAGAAAGTGATAACCTACGTACGGTTTGTACCAATGGTTCCTGCCAATGAATAATAAATAATTATTATGGATAAAAAGCAGGGACCATAAGGCCTTCGGTTTCATCAAATCCCATAATTAAATTGGCATTTTGGACAGCGTTACCGGATTGTCCCTTTATAAGGTTATCAATAACTGATGTTATAAAAAGCTTACCTGTCCGCAAGTCTATGGAAGGGCGTATCTGGCATCGGTTAGTCCCTCGTACATCAGTGGTGTGACAGGAACGGTGTGTTATATGAATAAACGGCTTGTTGGAGTAGTAGCTTTTGTAAATTTCAAATAGCGAATCACTGTTTATGTTTGATTGTACATCAGCATACATGGTTACAAGAATGCCTCGGTTTAGCGGGACTATTTGCGGAATAAATAAAATTTTGTGTTTCTTTGTACTATTGGCATTGACTATATTTTCAACTTCAACAACATGCTGATGATGTCCTTCACGATAAGTGTTTACATCTTCATACCGCTGAGGATAAAAATTAGCTTCGCCTGGATTTTTACCTGCACCGGATACGCCTGTTTTGCCATCACAGATGATTGTTTCTGAATCAATAATACCTTCTTCAACTGCAGGTAATAATCCTAAAATCATGGCTATAGCAAAACAGCCGGGGTTGCCCACAATTTTTGCTTTTTTAATCTTTTCTGAATATTTTTCGGGCAATCCATAAACAGTATGTGCAAGTACATCAGGGGATGTATGTTCGGTATTCATGCCCTTATTCTTTGCATATATAGTGTAATCATCAATAGTGGTAAACCTGAAATCACCGCTGAAGTCAATTACCGGTATGTTTTTTTCATAAAACGTATGAATCATGTACATGCCTGCTTTATCAGGCGTTGAGAAAAATGCAATATCTATGTCATTGTAATTGATTTCCTCAGGTGATTGCACTGGCAAATCGCAAAAGCCTTCAAGGTGGGGGAATACTTCTGATATTTTTTTGCCAACGTCCTTGCGGGCAACCAACTGTGCAATCTGAAAACCTTTATGGCGTAAAAGAATCTCAATTAGCCCTAAACCGCCAAATCCGGTAGCACCAACAATTAATGCTTTTTTCATAGTGTTCCTCTGAAAATAGAATTTGCTATTAAAAAAATCATCACATCACACTCATTGCCAGCAGTGCAGCGTTTGTCCTGAGCATAGTCTAAGGGATGCAATCACTTCCCCACCATGTCATTGCAAGGTGCGTTGCGGCGAAGTGGTCTCGTTTTTAAATATGTAGATTGGTTGATTCATACGCAGTTTGCAATGACGAAATTTCGATTTGCCGTTTTTTTTTACCTGACAGTGATTTAACAGTAACTATCACACAAAATATTTTGCATTATTATTAATACGTTATTAGTAAGGCTATCATATTTGTCAATTGCGAAATGTACTTAAGGTAATGATTTTTTGTTATTTATATAGTGTACCATACATTAATATACGGTATGGCAAGGTGCATGCTGTACAACAAAAGAAAGCATGTCATTAAAATGAATACCATGAAAGTATTGCACTATAAGCATAATTAATCATATAAAAAAAGTTATTATTGACAAAAAAAAGTGCTATATATGACAAATACACAACAAGTAAAAATGCAGGGGGATCATTATGAAAAAATACAATGTGGTGATTTTAGGTGCAACGGGTGCAGTTGGCATTGAATTTAGAAAAATTTTATTACAACGCAATTTCCCTATTAACAATATTCGTTTCTTAGGAAAAACTACTGTTGGACAAACAATAGAGTTTGGTGACAAAAAGGTTACCGTTGAACCGGTCACAGATGATGCGTTCAAAGGATTTGATATTGGTCTTTTTTCAGCAGGTGCTTCCATAAGCCGGGAAGTGGCTCGAAAAGCTGCTGAATCAGGATGCATTGTTATTGACAATAGTTCAGCCTGGCGAATGGAAAAAGACGTTCCTCTGGTAGTCCCGGAAGTTAACCCAAACGACGTTGACTGGCATAATGGCATTATAGCTAATCCCAATTGTTCAACAATTCAGATGGTAGTTGCCCTGAAACCTATACATGATGTTGCAAAAATAAAGCGAATAGTTGTAAGCACCTATCAGGCTGTTTCTGGTACGGGCCTTAAGGCAATTGAAGAGCTGCAAATTCAGGGAAAAGATATTATTAATGGCAAACCCATATCACAGCGTAAAGTATATCCTCATCAGATAGCATTTAATGTATTGCCTCATATTGATGTATTCCTTGAAAACGGATATACAAAAGAAGAAATGAAAATGGTTAATGAAACCAAAAAGATTATGGGCGATAGCTCAATAAAGGTAACTGCAACCACAGTAAGGGTTCCGGTATTTTATGGCCATTCAGAATCAGTGAATATTGAAACACAGAAGAAGATAACACCACAGGAAGTGCGTGAGCTGCTGCGCACTGCAAAAGGTGTCACAGTAGTTGATGATCCATCAAGAAATGAATATCCGCTGGCAATTAATGCTGCCGGGAAGGATGATGTCTTTGTAGGAAGAATACGTGAAGATGAATCAATAGCCAATGGTATCAACATGTGGATAGTGTCTGACAATATACGGAAAGGTGCTGCGCTCAATGCTATCCAGATTGCAGAACTATTGATTGAGAAAAAAATCATATAGGTATAGGGGGTATGCACAATGAGTATACCCCTTGATATATTAATCGCTATCAGGATATCGCGATCGAATAGATTTAAGAAAGTCATATGATTCAAAGAAGATATCTATAAGTTCAGGATCAAATTTTTTACCACTTGCTGATTTTATTTCATTGAGAACATCATTTTCACCCCAAGCTTCTTTATAAACTCTTTTTGATGAAAGTGCATCATAAACATCAGCAAGAGCAACAATACGTCCATAGATAGGGATTTCTTCCCCCTTACGCGGCAATGGATTTCCTTTGCTATCCTTTTCTAAAGGTTTGCCTGTATCTAAATCGATGTGACCCGGATAACCGGTTCCATCCCAGTTTTCATGGTGTGTTAATGCCACAATGCCTGCTATCTCGTCAAACTGTGATTGTGTATCTTTAAACAGGCGTGCACCTAAATAGGTATGGCTTTTCATGATCTGGTACTCTTCATTGGTAAAGCGTGATGGCTTCTTCAAAATCAGATCTGAGATGGCAACTTTCCCCACATCATGAAGCATTGCAGCCATTCGCAAAATATCCCTGTTGGTTTCTATCTCTTTTTCGTTAATATGATGGCGTTTTGCCCACTGTTCATACAGTTCAATTGCATATGTTGCAACTCTGTTAACGTGAGCACCGGTTTCTTTTGGGTCCCTCGATTCCGCCATACTTATCATTCTTAGTAGTATTGCACGTGTCATCCGTGCACGCTGTAAAACAAGACTGGCGTTATTTGCAAACATCATTACTATAGGTTCGTTGTCTTTTGCAAAAGGTATTACATTACCTTTATCATCCTTTGCATTAATGAGCTGTAATACGCCAATAATTGACCCATTAACTGTTTGCAGAGGAACGGTAAGCATGGTGGTCGTTTTGTAATGTGAAATATCATCATACGTTGAATTAAATTTATATGGTACATCTGGTGGTAAATTATACACATCCGGGATATTTAAAATATTTCCGGTTGAAGCAACAAAACCTGCAATGGAACTCGTGTTTATTTTGATGCGAAATGTAGTATAAATCAACTTCTGACCAGGCGATAGTCGTTTTGTCAGTGTATCATTCTGGACGTGGCTAAAAACAAGTTCATCTTTATCTTTTATATATATTGAACCGGCATCTGCTTTAACTGATGTTCGTGCTTCAAAAAGCAATTTTTCAAGAAGTATGTCTAAATCCTGTATGGTATTGAGCTCATTTGAAAGCTTGATTATCTCATCTATAGTAATCTTGTTATTTGTTCCCTTTGGTTTCACGTAGTACTTCCCTTTGGCAAATAAATTATTAAAATATACAATAATTATAACAATTTGTCCACAATAATATTTGAAAGATAATAATTAAAGTATGCATAATATCTATGAATTCAACTATTTGTCTTTTATATTATTTTAAATTTGATAATACAAAATTTTAGTTGTATTTAATTCGATAGTGATGTATAATATTTTTGTAACCGATAATTATTATATAAAGGAGGATGGATGCAGGTCAAGAGTCTAATGCAAGCGTACCCTGGTGAAGTTCCATGAAATTGACTGTTTTTTATTTTGATCCAAATGTTTCATCAATGTTTGTTGAAAAAACAGATGAAGCTGGTAAAAAGTTTTATACACTTTCCTCGCCGTATAATTTTGCATATAGAGATGAAATCGTAGCCCGTGTTATAGAAGTTGATGATCCTGCAGATATCGTTTATCATCTGGATTCAGGATATAAATTTTATAAGTCCGAAAAATTTAAACCATTCAAAGCTGGAGATGGCATTATATATGATTCTATAAGCGGATGCTATAGAGCAAGTGATTATGGATTTGTTGTTTATGACCGGAGAACTTCCAGAATACATTTAAAACTGCCTTTGCAGATTTCAAAAGACAAGTTAAAAGCCTCATATTTTGTTTTCCCAACAAAATTTTTAAAACTACCGGTATATAAAGATATAGAGCAGCAGCTTTTAGCAAATAAAATAGTAGGCATTATTGATAAAAGCGAGATTGAATCCCAACTGAATGAAATTGATCCTCATAATCCAAAAGTACACAGAATCCTTGTAGCCCGGGGCAAGGAACCTATGGATGGTTATGATGATTATTATATTCCCCTCATTCAGATTGAAAAAAAAGCTGGCAAGCTGCTGGATGATGGCAGAATTGATTTTAAAGAAGTTGGAGCAATAATTGAAATTAAAAAAGGACAGGAAGTTTTACAAAAAATTCCAGGTGTTAAACCTGATGATGGATTTGATATTTATGGTGAAAAAGTTACAGCTACAATTGTCCAAAAAGATGGATATTTTCCAGGATCCAATATTGTCCCTTCTGAATCAAATCCGTTGATATTGGTTTCTCAGATAGATGGCTGTCTTGATATTGAAGGCAAAACACTGTCAGTATTGCCAGTTGCAGTCATTAAAGGTGATGTAAATTATGAATCCGGCAATATTGATTTTGATGGATCGGTTCAGATAATGGGTTCTGTGTTGCCGGGTTTTACTGTAAATGCAACCGGTGATATTTATGTGGATAAGAATGTAGATGATGCCAGGCTGACTGCAAATGGCGACATAGTGGTGAAATTGGGAATTGGTGGGAAAGGTGAAGCAAAAATTATTGCCGGCGGTTATGTTAAAGCCAAATTTGCATTAAATTCAAATATAGAAGCTCTTGGAAGAATTGAGATAGAGGATTCAATAATTAATAGTGTAGTATTTTCAAATGATGCAGTCATTGTTACAGGAAGACATGGCAAGATTATCGGAGGTGAGACAACTGCTCGTCATGAAATTATAGTTAATGTTGCAGGTTCTCAATTACAAAATGTTACTAAACTGACTGCAGGGAAAAGTCTGATTGTTGAGCGGGAATTGGCTGAATTGCTCAAACAGATGGAAAAATACAAAACTAATGTAGAAGAAATAATTAAAAAAATAAAAAACAGTTTTGGTGAGGGAGTGTTTGAAAATCCCAGGGAATTTCTTACCATTTTGCCACCGGTAAAAAAGAAAAATTGTTTACTATTATTAAAAGAATTATCAGATAACAACAAGCAGCTTAAATTACTACTGGACCAAAGATATGAAATTGAAAAAAAATATAAATTAGAAAAAGAGCCTTCCATAAGTATAGGGGATATTGCATACCCCGGGGTAATTATAACTATTAAGCGAAGTAAATTACAGATAGATAAGGCAATGCAAAATACAAAATTTTATGAAGATAATGAAACAAAAAGAGTTGTTTTTACCTCAGCAGTATAAGTTTGAAATAATCAAAAATAAAATTAGATATTTCTATGTAAGATACATATATTATAATCAATAGTACAATATTTGATACTAATATTTAAAATATTTGACAAATAATTGTAATATACTATCTGTGATCAAATCATACCATTATGGAGGCTTTTATTATGAGTATGCCGGGAATTCCAGAGTTGCTTATAATATTTTTTATAGTTTTAATCATTTTTGGTGCCGGAAAAATACCAAAAATTGCAAAGGATATCGGATCTGGAATAAAAGAATTCAAAAAAGCTATGAATTCAGATGATGATGCCAGGGATGAAAAGAAATCGTAAGAAATCAATTCTTTAAAGATATACCCTGTATAGCAGGGTATATCTTTAAATTAAAATAATTTTAACTGATATATATTTTTGAAGTTTGTTATTTGCATTCCAACCTTATTTTATATGTAAATCGTAAGTTCTCATTTGTATCTTATAGATATAAAGCTAAATATGCTATTTAGTTTCATGTATGAAAGAATTTATTAAAAATTATTCCCTTAAAGATATTGAATCATTATTTTCAGCTATTGGTGAAAAGAGCTACAGGGCAAAACAGCTGTTTAACTGGCTCTATGAGCGCAATGTTGATAATTTTTTTGAAATGACAAACTTTTCAAAGGATCTGCGCCACTATTTGGATGAACAGTATGATATATCACCGCTGACATTGGTTGACCATAAAAAGTCAGTTATTGATGGTACCGAAAAATTTTTATTTAAAACATTTGATGATCATTTTATTGAATCAGTATTTATCCGTAATGATGGAACTGATGAAGGACGATTGACAATCTGTGTTTCCAGCCAGGTAGGTTGTCCAATGGCCTGTGCCTTTTGCGAAACAGCTAAAATTGGATTTAAGCGCAATTTGCAAACTGCGGAAATTCTGGACCAGATAAATCAGGTAAGGCGTTTAACAGGATTAAAAAATAATAATGTTGTTTTCATGGGAATGGGAGAGCCATTTCTTAATTATGACAATGTATTAAAAGCCGCTGATATTATGAATTATACTTTTGGCTTCCATATATCTGCAAGAAAAATTACAATTTCGACATGCGGCATGTATGAAGGTATTGAACGGTTTATAGATGAGAAACGGCCATATAATTTAGCAATATCATTAAATGATACCGATATGGTAAAACGTGCAAAGCATATGCCGGTTGAAAAAAAATATCCTATGGCAAAAATTATACGGTTACTGGAAAATAAATTTCCCGCATCACGAAATAGAGTAACAATAGAATACATCATGCGGAAGGATAATATTTCTGAAGAAGATGCACAGCGTTTAAAATCCATGTTCAGGTATAACCGTATTAAACTTAATCTTATACCGTTAAACAAGGGTAAGCATAATTTAGAAATCCCCACTCAGGAAGAAATAAATAAATTTATAAAAAGACTTGAAATTATGAATATACCCATTTCTATAAGGAAAAGTGCCGGAAGTGACATAGACGGTGCTTGTGGCCAGCTTTCAGGGAAGTATTATTCAAGCAATTATAATTGAAAAAATAGTAAGGTTTTTAGTATGGATGTTAATCTATTTGATTGGATAAAAAAACATAAATTTTTTACTTTTGTAGGGATTCCCATTATTGTTCTAACTTTGATTTTGTTGTATACATCAATCATATATATTGAATGGATACATGACAGGCAAAAAGCCCTTGATAAGCTTTTCAAATATAAACAACTAATTGACCGCACAGAAGAATTGAAAGAGGGTTATGCATATACGTATAGTGAGATAGATGTTTCTGCTAAAGTTGTTGATATTCCTACCAGAATTTATGATCGCAATAACGAAATAATAGGTGAATTTTTTGAACAAAAAAGGGAGATAGTTCCCTATTCATACTTTTCAAAATGGCTTATCAAAGCAGTTGTTGCCAGCGAGGACAGAGATTTTTATATCCATAATGGTGTAAGTTTAAAAGGCATCATACGGGCATTTGCTGTCAATCTGATTCATCTAAGAGTTGTGCAGGGAGGCAGCACTATAACTCAGCAACTGGCAAAAGTTCTGTTTACTGATATGGAGCGCAATGTAAAGCGCAAAATATATGAAATATTTTGTGCACTGGAGATTGAAAAACATTATGATAAGCAGGACATCTTATCCATGTACCTTAATTATATATATTTTGGTAACGGTGCGTATGGTGTTGAAGCTGCTGCAAAGATGTTTTTTGGCAAGTCAATCATAGATTGTAACGAAACTGAATGTGCAATGATCGTTGCTACTATCTCTAATCCACTTATTTACTCACCACTTAATAACCTTGATGTTTCACTCAGAAAAACAAGAAGAATTTTACAATCGATGGTTGATGCAGGCTTTTTGAAACAAGAGATAGCTGAAATTCAGTATAAAAATTTTTTAAAACAATGGAATGTACAATTTTCAAAAGATAATACTGCTGAATCATCGTTAATTGGAAGCTTCATATTTAGTTTATATCGTATTAACAGAGCGCCATTTTTCAATGAATATATACGAAGGATACTGGTTAATAAATTTTCTGAAGAGGTTGTGAAAAAGGGTGGTTTGAGTGTATATACTACGCTGGAAGCTGCAAAACAGGATATTGCACTGACTTCGCTAAAAAAAGGCATACAATTGCAAAGAGAGTATCACGAAAAGAATGCAAAATACATAAAAAATCCGCAGCGTGCACTGGCTGAAATGGAAAAAGCTAAAAGTATAGAAGGAGCCTTTGTTTCAATTAATCCATTTACCGGGGAAATCATAGCATATGCTGGAGGGTATAGCTTTTCTTATCAAAACCAGATGGATCATGTTCAGCAGGTGAGAAGACAGCCAGGTTCATCGTTTAAGCCAGTGGTGTATGCTGCGGCCATTCAGGATAAGATAATAACACCTTCAACGGTTTTTGATGATATTCCCATGACGTTTAAGGGCGGATATTCACCTAAAAATTATGATGGGATATATTCAGGTAAAGTAATCGTACGCGAAGCATTGAAGAAATCCCTCAATGTTGTTGCGGTACAGGTTCTTGAAAAAGAGGGTTATTCACGCATACTGTCAATTATCCAAAAAGCTCTTAATTTATCCAGCAGTGAACTGGATGCACGTTTTCATAAAACATTGTCACTGGCTCTTGGTACCTATGAACTATCGCCACTTGAAAATAGTGTATTGCATTCAGTCATTGTTAATGGTGGCGATTTTATTATTCCCTATGGTATACGATACGTTAAGGATTATAATGGGAATATTGTATGGAATAATGAAGAAGAAATATTATTGCAAATACAGGAAAAGCGCAAAGAATATGGCAAGATAATTGATCCAGTTGCATGTGCAATCGTAGTTTCAATGCTGAAAGGTGTATTTGAAGAAGGTGGTACTGCTTCATGGGTATTTAAGAATAAATCAATTCCAGTTGAAGTTGCAGGCAAGACGGGTACAAGTAGCGACTATGTTGATGCATGGTTTTTAGGGTATACTCCTGATTCCGTGACAGCAGTGTGGATTGGCAATAAAACAGGTGCAATCTCTCTGGGCAGGGGAAGAAGTGGCGGTGCTATAGCGGCTCCCGTTTGGGCCGATTATGTGTTTGCCGTATATAAAGATTCAGAATATAAATCATTTATTGTTCCACAGCAGGGAATTGCAAAACAAACTATATGCCTGGATACCGGTCTGGTGCCGCGCAAAGATGGGTTGTGCCCGCGTGTTGCAATCAACGAATTCTTTTATGCAGGAACTGAACCTGGCGAATATTGTACCATGCATACATTACCGGAATCTCATTGAGGATAAATATGAAAGAAGATAAATTATTTGTAATCTTTTCTTTAGCTGTGTTATCATGTTTTCTCTTATCGTTTCAGTTGCCTGTTACAAACGGAACAGTACATTCAACATTTGGTGAGCCACGTCCTGATCATTTCCATAATGGAGTGGATATTTCTTCAATTGACAAAAAAGTATATCCTGTAAAGGAAGGTAATTTAGTTTTTGCCTGGGACAGGGCATTATTTCCTCTGGAACAATATCCCGGGGTTGGCAACTATTGCATACTGGAGCATAATAAAAAAGAGAAGTCATTGTATGTTCATTTAGAAAATAATATACATTTGAAACCAGTTTATGCGCTTACTGACAATATAGCATTTATGGGGAATACTGGAAGATCATATGGGATACATCTGCATTATGCTATACTGATTAATTGTACTATATCAGTAAATCCTTTTACAGTGCTGCCACCAATTGATGATAAAAAGACTCCGGTTATAGAAGCGGTATATATTAAAGTGGGCGATAGTTACACAAGACTGCGTGAAGGCGGTAATATCAGACTAACCAAACATCATCCTCTTGCCATTCAGTGTATTGATGCAATTCAGAGAAACGAGCGTTGCGGTGTTTTTGCCCTGAAGGTGATTTTGAATAATGTCACTGTTACAGATGTCAGATTTGATGCAATAAAACTTGATAATAAAAATAAGTTGACAATTCAAGGGTTACCATTTGAGAATTTATATGATAGCAAAGGGAATTATTTAATAACAAATGTTTCGTATAACCCGGGAATTAATAATCTGACAGTAATTGCAGAAGACTTCGCGGGCAATCAAACCTCACAATCAATCAGCTTTAATGTGGTTCTTGACTTTAATAAGTAATAGCAGTTTTTCCCAAGGAGGAATAATTTTGTGGCTAATATGATTCTTTACTATAGAAGAAAGAAAAATATTAAACAGGTTGATATGGCAAAGGCCTTACATGTATCGCCATCATATTTGTGCAAAATTGAACGCGGTATACAGGAACCTACTGAAGAATTCAAGAAACAGTGCGCAAAATATCTGAATGTCAGCATAGCCAGGTTATTTCCCGAAAGTATTCCTGATAAAAAAGAAATTATAAATGAATTTGTACAATCTAAAAATAAACTGTGGAGTATTCGTATATCTAAAGGGATTAAGCAATATGAATTAGCAAAAATGCTGCATTGTTCCCCTTCGTATCTTTCTAAAATAGAAAAAGGTTTGCAGCAACCTACTGATGAATTTAAAAAAGTATGTGCCAGGGTATTAAAAGTTAAAGAAATTGAGATCTTCCCTTAAGATTCTGTAATTGATGAATATCATGGATTTTGTTTATTTACAGATTGCAATCATATTTATCTGCTTATTGTTATCGGCATTTTTTTCTGGTTCAGAGACTGTATTATTCTCTTTTAAAAAAAGTGAATTGATTAAGTTTTCTTTTTCTAAAAATTCGTTAGAAAACAAGATAGCAAAATTTTTATCTCATCCACAAAATATTCTTATAACATTATTAATGGGCAATTTATTTGTTAATATTTTATTGTCATCTCTTTCAACGTCACTGTTGTTATCACAGTGGCCACAGTATGGTCATATTATAGCAATAGCGATAGTTACTCCTGTAATAATCCTTTTTGGTGAGATAATCCCTAAATTATTATCATTATATAATTACCGAAAACTGGTTTATTATATAATGCCGGTCATATCGTTGTTTCATACTATTATGCTGCCTGTTCGATATATTCTATTAAAAATTTCCAATTCATTCATAAAGATATTCCATTTACGGTTAGGTGCTTCATTTGATATATCAGAAGATGATCTGTCAGCGGCTATTTATTATGGTGAAAAGTATGGAATATTGTCAGGTGATGAAAAACAGTTTATCAGTAACCTTTTGCGATTTACCAAGAAAACAGCCGAAAATGCCATGATACACAGAAATAAAGCAATATTTATTCCAGGTGATGCAACCGTGGAGGAGGCCATCAATATATTTAAAGAAACAGATGTTGTCAGAGCACCAGTTTATAAAAATAACCTGGATACAATTATAGGTTTAATAGACTCACGTGAACTTGTATCATATGCTACCGGGATTAAAAAAGCAAAAACAATAACAAAACTTATTCATCCAATTTATCACTATCCTGCATCAAAATCATTAAGCGAATTACTTGAAGAATTTTTAAAAAATAAAATTCAGATAGCGGTTGTGGTTGATGAATATGGTGGTACAGAAGGTATTGTTACATTAAAAAGAATAATTGCAGAATTATTTGGCAGGGGTTATACATTGTGGGAAGACATGCCCACGGCTGAAATAAAAAAAGAAAAAGATGTGGTGATAGTTCCCGGAGACATGCAGATTGATGAATTTAATGCCATGTTTAATGTTTCAATAGATTCATCAAAAAGTGAGACCATTGGGGGCTATATTATTGAAAGACTTGGATATCTGCCCAAACGAAGAGCTTCGATCATGGTTGATAATTATATTGTGACGGTACGGTATGTTACAAAAAACAGAATACAATCAATTGAAGTTAAAAGCGAAGAGTCATGATGGAAATATACATTGGATCACAAATTCTTATCATTATTTTTACATTTTTTTCTGCATTCTTTTCTGCAACTGAAACAGCTATAGTATCAAGCAATATTATAAATGTTCAGACACTTGTTAATAAAGGAATCACAAGAGCCAGGAGTATTATACAAATAATTGAAAATCCCGATAGTGCGCTTGTGACAGTTCTTATAGGAAACAATATATCAAATATTGGTGCAACTGCATTTATAACTTTTTTTGCAAGCAAGGCACTTCTCATACATGATTCCCGACTTTTCACAGTAACTATCGCTCAGACTATATTCTTTTTGATTTTTTGTGAGCTTTTTCCAAAAATTGTTTCTCGTTCAAAGCCAGAAAAATTTTTACTGCATACGTTCTGGCTATTTCAGGTTATTTCATTAATATTCAGACCACTGGTTACTATAACACTGGCTTTTTTAACTGTTATAAAAAACACAATACATGAAGACGACTCCAGACCGTTGCCTGTAAGTTCCCGTGACGAGATTGATACATTGTTTAAAGCTGTAGAAAAAGAAGGTATTATTGAATCGCAACACTATATCTATTTCAATGAGATTCTTTCTTTCAGGGATGTAAGAGCAAATGAGGTTATGACACCACTCATAGATGTTATCTCGGTTGAAAAGAAACAATCCATAAAATATTGCATAAATTTAATTGAAAAAACACGGTTTTCAAGAATACCTGTTTTTGAGGAAAGGGTTGATAATATCATTGGCTATATTTACTATCAGGATATATTAAAAAATAAATCCGTTAAAAATATTGAGCAAATCATACGGAAACCTTATTTTATTCCTTCCTCAAAAAAAATATTTGAGCTTATTGACGAAATGGAAAAACATGAAGTATCAATGGTTTTTGTTGTGAACGAGTACGGCGCAGTAGAAGGACTGTTAACTGATGAAGATATTGCCGAAGAAATAGTGGGTGAGATACAAACCAGGGACCACCCACAGGATGATTCAATTAAACAGATAGCTCCATGGAAATTCAGTGTTGCCGGAAATCTTGATATTGAATATTTCCAGCGACGTTTTGGAATAAAAATTGAAAAGAGGGATTTTGAAACAGTAGCAGGTTTCCTATTATATATATTGGGGCATATTCCCGAGGTTGGTGAGAAAATACATTACCAGGACATAACATTCCACATTGAAGAAGCAACTGATAGGTCTATAGAAAGAGTTATGATATCAATCCCAAGGCAAAAAGCTTCTATTGGACAAGCATAGGGCCAAGATCGTCTTTGCCCGCCAGTATGTGCACATGCAAATGCCATATGACCTGTCCTGCAGCGGTGCCGTTATTAATGATTACACGGTAGCCTTTGTCCAATTTTTCTTGCTGAGCTATTGTATGTATTGCCAAAAAAATATCACTCATAATACAACTGTTTTTTTCGTTAAGCTCATCAATATTTTTTATGTGATCCTTATGAACAACTAACACATGGAATGGTGCCTGTGGATTGATATCTTTAAATGCATATACTTTATCATTTTCAAAAACTTTGGTTGACGGAGTTTTTCCTGATATGATATTACAGAATAAGCATCCCATAGATATACTCCTATCTATAAAAAATTTGTTGTAGCCTGTAAAACAATAAATAAAATGGGTATTGTAAAATTTGCAATAAAAAAAGTGCTTTACCATAAAAAATTATACTGCTTATATGAGGTTTAATCAGCTGTTATGCGTACTATAAAAGAAATACACTATCTGGTTTATCCGTCAGAAGAAAGCAACACAATTGTTGATAGGTTTTTATCAAGCACAATAGATAATAAGATTGCCTATCACAATGAAGAAGAATTACATTCAATAATAAATGAATTGCAGATTAATAACATAGAGTCAAAAGATGTAATAATTCTAAAGCCTTTTCTTGGAAGATTTTATCAGGCTTGCCCCGGGTCACCAAAAATGATATGTTGCAGATACAGGGTTATTAATACCTGTTTTAATTGTCTGTATAATTGTTCATATTGTTACATGCATGTGTATTTGAACAGTTTCGGTATTGTGCAATTTACCAATGTTGAAAGACTTTTTGCCGAATTACATGACTTTATTAAAAATTGTTCCCGATCAATGATATATAGAATAGGAACAGGTGAATTTACTGATTCGCTTATGTTTGATGAAATTACAGGGATTGGTTCTGAACTCATACAGTTTTTTTCAAAGTACAACAATATATTTTTTGAATTAAAAACCAAGTCATCAAATGTTGATCACTTGCTTGATATACCGTCTAAAGGGAATGCAGTTATTGCATGGAGTTTAAACACACCGCATAATATTGCATATTATGAACATGATACTGCTAAATTAGACGAAAGAATACATGCTGCAGTAAAAGCTATTGATGCAGGCTATTATGCAGCATTTCACTTTGATCCTATAATACTGTACCAGGGTTGGGAAGATGATTATTATAATGTTATAAAATTATTACAGGAAAAAATAGATCCCAGCAAAGTTGTATGGATATCTATGGGAGGCTTCAGATATCATTTGCATTTCAGGGAGATATTAAGGAATAAATTCCCTCAAGAGATGATAAGTGTGTATGAAATGTTTCCCGGGATTGATGGAAAATATCGGTATTTTAAGCCTTTGAGAATACAAATGTATAATTTTATGTATCAAAAGTTACATGAAATATTTAAAAAAGCATATATTTATCTTTGCATGGAAGCTGATTATATGTGGAAAGAGATAACAGGCAGGAATTTTCATTCATCAGAAGAACTTGAACAGGATATATCTAATCATTTACTTCACAGCTTTACACAAAAAAATACCATTTTCTATTGACCATGCGCTATAATACATATTTATTGTTAATAATGTATAAGTAAAAATAAATTCTATATTTTTAAGGAGTAAAACGTTGGAATTTACGGACGGAAAAGATTTGATGCGAGAATTGTTGCAGATTAAAGCTAATATTGAAGAGTTGTATACTGCGCTTCATATAGATGATAAAAAGAAACAATTACAATTGTTAGTTGAAGAAACGTATAAAGAAAATTTCTGGCAGGATCAAGCACGAAGTACTTTGATTCAGCAGCAGATAACCCAGCTTAAAAAGAATATAGAACCCTGGGATGTTTTAAGAAAAGATATTGAAGATTCAATAATGCTTCTGGAAATGGCAATTGATGAAAGTGATAACGACGTAATAGTTGATACTGCATCCCGGCTGGAACAATTTATAAAACGCTTTGAACAATTAGAAACACTGGAATTACTGTCAGATCCTGATGATGATAAAAATGCCATTATGACTATTCATCCTGGTGCTGGCGGTACTGAATCACAGGATTGGGCAAGCATGCTTATGCGCATGTATACACGTTGGGCAGAGGATAATGGTTTTGATGTTGAAATTCTGGATTATATGCCTGATATTGAAGCCGGGATAAAAGAAGTTGTTATGCTAATAAAGGGTGAATATGCCTATGGGTTATTAAAGTGTGAGCGGGGAATTCACAGGCTGGTTCGTATTTCCCCGTTTGACAGTAACCAGAGAAGGCATACTTCTTTTGCATCAGTAGATGTGATCCCTGAAGCACCTGAAGATATTGATATTGAGATAAATGAGTCAGATTTAAGAATTGATACCTACCGCGCTTCAGGTGCAGGCGGGCAACATGTAAACAGGACCGATTCTGCAGTGCGGATTACTCATATTCCAACCGGGATTGTAGCCCAATGCCAGAATGAACGATCACAACATAAAAATAAAGCATTTGCAATGAAAATCCTGAAATCACGCTTATATGAGCTTAAAAGGCGGGAGCTGGAAAAAGAAAAGTTGGAAAAATTTGGTGAAAAAAAAGATATTGCATGGGGGAATCAAATTCGTTCTTATATATTTCATCCATATACCATGGTTAAGGACCACCGTACAGGGGAAGAAATAGGGTCGGTAGAGCATGTAATGGATGGTGATATAAATAGATTCATTTATGCTTATTTAAAAAGCCTTAAGAGTATAAAAATTAAATAACAAATTACTTTTTTTATTGCATAAAACAAAATCAGGTTATGTAGTATTTATATATGGTAGTGACTTATCATTGGTACATGGTAATACTGTTTATGTTAATATTAGTTTGTGCAGTGGCAGTGTATGTTGTTTATGATATTATGATTATATGATACATACTAAAAAATATACTATTTCATTCTTAATAATACTGTTACTATTTGTTTTTATTTACCAATATATATATGCGGCAGGTTCAGGAGGAACTTCCGGTGCGGATTTTTTGGAAATTGGTGTTGGCAGCAGACCGCTTGGTATGGGTGAAGCATTTACTGCTGAAGTTGGTGATGTGAATGCAATTTATTATAATCCTGCTGGTTTGGGTACGCTGAAGTTTCCGGTTATGAGTTTAATGCATCAGGAATTAATAGTGGATTCAAGATTTGAAAATGTTTCATTAGCGTTCCCACTATGGAATGGTTTTTTTGGTTTTTCTACTTCAGTTTTCTGGGTTCCGCCTTTTGATAAGATAGATATTAACGGGAATAAAATAGGAACGGTTAATTTTTATAATGTAAGTGGCATTATAGCGTATGGTTATTCCTTAGGATTTATGGAAATAGGTGGATCAATAAAATATATCTATCAACAAATTGATGAATTGCAATTGCAATCGTTTGCATTAGACGCAGGAATTTTGAAACGTATAACAATGTATTCGCCTTTTGATGCCCCAATAAGAAATTTATCTTTTGGATTATCCATACAAAATATTGGAACAAATGCTAAAGATGATAGCTTGCCACGATTAATCCGAGCAGGATTATCATATAAAATGTCACATTTTTTTGGTTTTAATGTTGATTTGATAGAAAATGCTATAACATCATCTGACCTGTATGACTTTACTTCTGGATTTAATGAAAGCTTCAGAATCAATGCTGGTGTTGAATTGAATTATCTTGATATTTTATTTTTCAGAAGCGGATATAGATTCAATGATGCAGGCAAATATACATTTGGTCTGGGTTTTAACTATGCCATTAAGAACATCGCATTTGTTGTAGATGCTTCATATCAGGATGCAGGTGTATTTGGACCTATTTATTCTTTTACCATTACCTTCAAACTTATACCAAAGGTCATTACTATAGAGGACAAATTAAAAGCTGAAGTTCATTATCAACGGGGTATTAAATATTTTATTACTGATGACATAGATGGTGCTATTGAAGAATTTAAAAAAGCAAGGGATTACAATCCATATCATAAAAATGTCGATAAAAAGATAAAGGATTTAGAAGAACTGAAAGAGTTAAAAAGGCAAAATGAGTTACTTGAGAAAGAACAACAGAAAATACAATGAGATACGTAAAGTAACAGTAATACCGCAATTTTGTCCTGCTGCATTGGGGTCAGTATTATACACATGTGGCAACACACAGGTAATATGTGCTGTTTCACAGTCACCGCAGGTACCACAACATGCCATGGATAAGGGAATTGGCTGGCTAACAGCAGAATATACGTTATTACCATATGCCACAAATCCAAGAACTGAAAGAAGAAATTTAAGACCCGATGGAAGGTCAGTTGAAATTCAGCGATTGATTGGGCGGAGTTTACGAACAGTTTTACATTTAGAAGCCATGCAGGGTATTTCATTGGTTGTAGATTGTGACGTTCTTCAGGCAGATGGAGGGACAAGAACAGCATCAATATCTGGTGCTTACATTGCTTTACAGTTAGCAGTCAATTCATTGCTAAAACAAAACGCTCTTGATGAAAATCCAATCAAAGCACAGGTGACAGCTATTTCAATAGGGTATATTGGGAAAGAGTTATTGCTAGATCTTGATTATGAAGAAGATTCTCAGTGTGATGTAGATATGAATTTGGTTATGGACAGTAAAAACAATATAATTGAGATTCAGGGTACTGGCGAAAAGAGGTCATATTCAATAAATGAACTTGAATCAATGTTGCAATTAGCACAGGATGGGATACAAAAGATATTCAAGATACAAAATGATATGCTTAAATTGTCATTATAAAAGCCGAATATAACTATAATACCATATTATTTTTATCAATTTATTGAATGGTTGGGATTACTATGCGACAAATAATAATAACTATTCTTTTTATCTTGTTTACACATTATGTTTATGCTCAGTATTATATAAGAAATACAACGGTTATTGACACACCAACTGCATATACAATTGCAAGGGGTACCTACCAGTTGTCTTTTCTTGGGTATGATAATGGTGGGGTTGAACTAAAAGCATTTATTGGGCTTCACAATAATTTTTTTTTGGGGGCTTCACTGGATATCCAGAATGCAATTGGTAAGGATGATCCTGACCCCAACGTACCGGGTGTAGTGGGGAAAATTAAATTTACTGATGGTTGGGAAATGTTTCCAATTTCATTTGCCATTGGATATGATTCTTTTTATATTGGGGAAGAAGGCAAGACATATAATAGCAAAAATGAACTGAATCAAATGATATATGGCCCATATTTTGTAATTACCAAACCCATATATTTATTCTATGATGAACAGCATATACATTTTGGTATGCGTATGCCAACGCAGCCTGAATATGTTCCAAAAGATACTTCATATTTTTTAGCTCTGGATATCCCACTGGGAGAAATTTTTATATTCAAAGCTGAGATGGAACGAGTATATTATAACTTTAATAGAGCTGATGATTGGTTGTACAACATAGGTATGAGGTATTCGTATATGCAACGCCTGGGAATTGAATTTGATATATTATTTCAGAAAGATGAAAACCCCAACCGGATTATACGTATTGAATATATAAATGAATTTTAAGATAATAAATAAAAACTGAATAGTGAAAATGCTGAAAAAAAACTGTATATTTGTATTGATACTAATGAGCGTAATGTATTTTGTTATAGTGCATAAATATTATTTTAATGAAAAGCTTGTTGTTTATGCACAAAATCAAAGAAATTGTGTCATATATATAATTAATACAATGAATAGACCAATTAATTGTAATGTGGAGATAGCTGCAACAGGTGAAGAGCATTCTAAGGGGCTGATGGGAAGGTCAGAATTATGTAATAATTGCGGGATGCTATTTGTTTTTGATGATGAGGATTACAGAACATTCTGGATGAAAAATACCAGCATCCCTTTAAGTATTGCTTTCATAGATAAAAATGGAATAATAAATGATATTCAGGATATGAAACCATATCAAACCTTCCCGTCATACACATCAAAATACCCAGCTAAATTTGCTCTGGAAGTAAATCAGGGCTGGTTTAAAAAAAATTTTATTTCAACCGGGTCAAAAGTAATATCAAATGGATGCATCAGTAAATAGAATCCCCATTTCTGAAAATGAAAAGTCCATTCTTATAGGGGTACATTTGCCTCGGGATAATGAAGATGAAGTGGTACATTCCCTTAATGAATTAACACAATTGGTGATAACAGCGGGTGCTGTTGTTATTTCAAAGTTGATAGTTAAGCGGATTTCACTTGATCCGGCATATATTATTGGTATCGGTAAACTTGAAGAGATAAAGAAAATAGTTGGAGAACAATCAATCAAGCTTGTGGTTTTTGATTTAAATAATATACGGCCTGTTCAGATACGCAACCTTGAAAATTTTTTTGGTTGCCGTGTTATTGGCAGAACTGAGGTTATACTGGATATCTTTGCACGAAGGGCAAAAACTGTGGAATCAAAGATTCAGGTTGAGCTTGCACAACTTAACTATATTTTACCACGACTTAAAGGTCTTGGAGGTGTATTATCCAGGTTAGGAGGTGGAATTGGGACAAGAGGGCCAGGGGAAAAAATGCTGGAAACTGACAGGCGACATATTGTTAAAAGAATACAAACCCTTAAAAAGAAACTATCGCACATATCCATGCACAGAAATGTGCAGAGGCAGGAGCGTAGGCAAAATGAAATAATTGGTGCAGTAGTTGGATATACCAATGCAGGGAAATCAACGCTTGTCAATATGCTTGCAAAGGATGATTTGTTTGTTGAGGATAGGTTGTTTGCTACACTTGATGCATATACCAGGATTGTGTACCTAAATGAATCACACAAAGTCTTGTTAACTGATACTGTTGGTTTCATAAATAATTTACCTTCACATCTTGTTGAATCATTTAAGTCTACACTGGAAGAGATCAAATATTCAGATTTTATTATACATGTTGTAGGTCTGGATATAGATATAGAAAAAGCTTTACAGGTTGTGAATCATGAATTGCAATTATTGGATTGCAGCAACAAACCAGTAATAGTATACTTTAATAAACTTGATATTGCAAAAGAGGAAACAATACAATATGTCCGTTTGCGGTTTCCCGATGCTATACTGGGTTCAAGTTTAACAGGTGAAGGCATTCAATTGTTGAAAGAAAGAATAAAAGAAATAACCGAAACATTGGATAAATATAAGCAAAAAATTTCAGTGTATTAATAAAACATCATTCCCGGGAAAATATGATTTTACATTTGTCATTCAAAACTTTACTCTACATCTATTATTGTTTTTTATATTCCGAAATAAACCCGAAATAAATCCAAAACATGATTTTTAGTGGTTATCGTTGTGATTATTTAATTGGGTATATTTATACAATTATTAGCTAATTGATTAATTCTATGGCTGGTGCATGTCGATTAATATAATACATTGGTATTGGAAGTTTAATATTTTGTAAGGTTGATGTTATAATGTATGACTTTAAACGATATTCCTTCCCGGAAGAAAGGAAAAAGAATTCTTTTATTTATGGTTTTTTTTCACTGTTATTCATCCTTGTGATAATTATATTTACACTGATTGCTGATAAACCACAGAGTAATAATAAAAAAATTGCTTCATCAAATCTATCTTCAGTTGAAAACAAACTTATTGTAGATGGCATAAAGATGGAAGATGATACTCCTCCAGTTGAAACTGAAGGCGAGGTTATATTTGATGATACTTTTGATGATGATATAGATCTTACAAATGCAGTGGTTGTGGATTCTCAAAAAAGTAAAAAAAAAGAAAAAAGTTATACTATTGATGCATTAAAAAAAAAAGATAAGCGCTGGCATCATACCAAATATCAAATACAAAAAAATGATACCATCTGGAGGATAGCTCAAAAATTTGATACCAATTATAAATTGATACTATTGGCAAATAATATTGACAATCCAGATATTCTGAAACCAGGAAAAATAATTGTAGTCCCTAACAGGGAAGGGGTATTTCACAGAGTAAAAAAAGGGCAGTCATTAATAACAATAGCTCGCTTCTATAAAGTTTCCTTACACAACATCATCATTAATAATTCGTTAAAAGATTCAAATTGTGTTTTTCATGGGCAAACCATTTTTATACCAGATACACATGTAAATGTAAATAAAAGTAAAGAAAATACGTATATAGCAAAAAAAGTGAAATCCAGGGAAAATGATAAGACTAAATCAACCATATCGTTACTATGGCCGGTAAATGGCAAAATTACATCCAGTTTTGGGACCAGAATAAATCCATTGGGCAAAGGACGGCAATTTCATTGTGGGTTAGATATCAGTTGTGTTGTAGGTACTCCTGTTAAAGCAGCTCTCAATGGTACAGTCATTTATGCGGGATGGAAAGATGGTTATGGAAATGTGGTTGTCTTAAAACATGATAAGGGGTATATTTCTGTATATGGGCATAATAGTAGTAACGTGGTTAAGGAAGGTGATAGTGTACAAAAGGGGCAGGTTATTGCAAAAAGTGGCATGACAGGTTCAGTAACGGGGCCACATGTTCATTTTGAATTCAGGAAATATATAACGCCGCTTAATCCCTTACGATATTTAAAGGAAAAATAATGGGATTTATGAATAATAATATTATCCATATTCTTAAACGTTCTATTTGTATGGTTTTTTTATTAGTAAGTACTATCTTTGCTGCCGGGCAGATGAAATATGATAATCCTGGCCGGATTATACCTGTTTTTTATACCCAAAATGATTATGTTTCATGGAAAGCGATAGTTAAGGGGAGAATTATCAGTATTGGGGAAAGGGAAGATACAGTACAACAGGAATTAAGCCGTACCGTTCAACCCAAAACAAAAGTTACTGTCAGGCTGTATAATACTGACGGTATACATAAAGGAACAACATTATATGTCATAAATACCAATAATTTAATTGTTTCACGTTTTACAGTTGAGACTATTTTCCGTTCACAATCATTTGGTGATATGCTGGTTGGGTATGGATATTTCAGGTTGTCAACAATAGGAGATAGGGTTGTTCAACGATTTGAAGGTGCATATCCTGAATTTGCAAAAATTCATAAAGCACGTGGTGATTATTATAAAAACATCGGTGAATTTGGCAATGCCATAAAAGAGTATAATCAGGCCATCATTCTTGATGCCAACTATCCTGAAGCTCATATTGAACTTGGTAAAATATATTTTAATGACAGGGTTTTGCAATTTGCCTTTAATGAATTTGAACACGCATACAAAAATCATGACAGGATAGTTGATAAGCAGGATACGTATGAGTTGTTATATTACATGGCTAAAACTCGTTTTATAGAAGCATATGAAGCAAATATACCTGCTTCATTAAAAGAAACATATATTAAAGATGGCATTAAATATGCAAAAGAGGCATTGATCATTATACCTGATTCTGTAGAAGTTATGTATATGCTTGGAATTATGTATTATAAAAATATAGATCCTGATGATGTTGCAGCCAAGAAGACATTTGAAAAAGTTATTAAATTAGATCCAACCCATACTGGTGCATATATAGCATTGTCTGAATTATATTTAAAACATAAAAATAAAAACAAAGCAAATTATTATTCAAAAAAAGCACTTGAAGTGGACCCGGCAAATGAACGTGCGCGATTTATATATAGAATAACACAAGAAAAGTAAAGTGGTTGAATATGTTTTGCGTATGATTGTTATAAAATTATAATAAATAAATACAGTAAATATACTTGACTATTATCAATAATACTGAATAAGCTGTCTACCCCACATTATAATATTCTGTTATAGGATAGTTTATATGATTGAATTCTTGCATAATGAAATTGTGCTTTCCTTATTGCCATTAATTATCATTAATGCACTGGCTTTATTAAGCTTTATTGTTTTCTTATTTATCTATCCAAAAAAGCCCAGGGATCCTGAAATTGCATCACGAATGCATGAAACGTTCATAGGCCTTATTTTCAGGGAATTCTGGTATTGGGTTAATCAGCCATTTATTAATTTCTTTATTTATTTCAAAATAAAACCTAATACTATTACTGCAATTTCTCTTATTATGGCTTTTGTAAGTGCTTATTTTTATTATATTGGGAATTTTGGTCTTGCAGGGTGGATACTCATAGTCAGTGCAACACTTGATATAATAGATGGCCGTGTTGCAAGGACAACCAATACCGTAACAAAATCAGGTGCTTACTGGGATTCATGTGTTGACAGATACAGTGAAGGGGTTGTGTTTTTAGGCATAGCAATGTATTATCAGAATAATTTTATTGCATTATTTTCCACAATAGTAGCTTTAATAGGATCAGAACTGGTAAGTTATACAAAAGCACGAGGGGAGGCAATAGGTATCACTACAAAACGGGGAGTAATGCAAAGAGCTGAACGATTATCTATTATATGTTTTGTGTCTGTGTTACATCCTTTCTTCAAGGTTCTATTTAAAAATTCATCGGTTAACCCTGAAATAGTTATGATTGGTGCTATGATTCTTATGGCAGTTGCTACAAATCTTACTGCAGCAACAAGGATGCGAATAATTTTCAGGGAGATAAAAAAAACCGAGAGCAATGTATGAAAAAACGTTTTCAATAAAGACCTTAGGGTGTAAATGTAATCAATATGAGTCGGCTCAGATAGCTTCACAATTTTTATCTTCAGGTTATAAAGCAGTTCCCTTTGGCACACCTGCAGATATTGTTATCATTAACACCTGCACAGTTACAGATAAAAGCAATAAAAAAAGTCGTAATTATATCCGTCAGGGGGCAAAATTTTCAAAAACTGGCAAGGTCATTGTTACTGGATGCATGGTGGGAACACATAAAGATGAACTTGATGCCATGAATGAAGTACAGGCATCATTTACAAACATGCAAAAAGATCATATACTGGTACTATCAGGCGCCATTGATTCAATTAATATAAATTCAATAAATGAAATATCTAATAATTACGCATTGCCATTTATGCGTACGCGTGGCTATATCAAAATTCAGGATGGGTGTGATGAGGGATGCTCATATTGCATCGTTCCCAAAGTCCGTGGCAATCCAATATCACGGCCTGTGGATGATATTATAAAACATGCTCAATTTTTAATTGAGCATAGCTGTCCTGAAATTGTATTAACTGGCATTACTATTGGTAAATATCATTATTATGATGATACATTAGCATCGCTTATAAAGAAAATAGTTGCTCTGGATGGAAATTTCAGAGTACGGGTAACTTCGGTTGAACCTACACACGTAAATGATGAACTCATAGATATTTTAAAGCATGATAAAGTTTGTAAACACATTCACCTGCCGTTGCAATCAGGTTCGGATTCTGTTCTTTTGCAAATGAATAGGCCTTATACAGCAGATTTCTATACAAAGCTAATTGACAGAATAAGAACGGCAATACCTGAGATTGCTATTGGTACTGACATTATTGTGGGCTTCCCAACAGAATCTGATAAAGATTTTGAAGCAACGGTGAGATTGGTCCGGGAAGTATCCTTTGCCTATGTTCACCAGTTCAGCTATTCACCCAGGGAAGGGACAATATCCAGTAACTATCGCGCATTATCATATGATATTGTTCATGCCAGAGCACAGCGTTTGCGGGATGTTGCGCAAGAATGTTCATACCGGTACCGTTTGCAATTTTTGAATACAATGCGTGCTGCTGTCATAGAAAAAGATGAAAATGATATAACGGCACTTACCGACAACTATCTGAAGGTTTCACTTGAAAATAATCATAACAGCAGAAGCAAGCTAGGTACTATAGTACCTGTAATGATAGCATCAGTATCCCGGGAAAAAATCAAAGGCTTGATAGAACTTTGAACATGTAATGTTGAATTAAAGCTTACGGTGGACATTTGGCACATATGGATTGAAAAAGTGCTGTTGAAAGGTATCTGTCGCCTCGGTCAGGAAGTATTGTTACTATTGTACCGTGTTTGATTTTTTCAGCTACTCGTATACTTCCCGCTACTGCAGCACCACTTGACATGCCACAAAAAAGGCCTTCCTGTAATGCTAATTTGCGTGTATATTCAAATGCGGTTTTATCGTCTATGGTAATTATGTCATCTAACATACCGGGATTATATATGTCAGGAACTATCGCCTCTTGCATATTCTTTAAACCCTGAATTGTATGGCCTGGTACAGGTTCAACGCCAATAATCCTTATTTTAGAATTATATTCTTTCAACCTTTGGGCTACACCCATAATGGTTCCCGTGGTCCCCAGTCCTGCTACAAAAGCGCTTATGTGACCACCTGTTTGCTTTAGAATTTCACTACCGGTTGTTTCATAGTGTGCCAGTACATTTGCTGGATTGGAAAACTGATTGGGCATGAAATAGATATCCGGATTTTCTTCATATATTTTATGTGCTTGAATGATAGCGCCGTCAGTACCCATGCAACCATCGGTCAGCACTAACTGTGCGCCAAAAGCAATGAGTGTTTGCTGGCGTTCAACACTGACACATGTTGGCATGCAAAGAACAACTTTGTATCCTAATGCAGAACCAACCATTGCAAGCCCAATACCGGTATTGCCACTTGTTGGTTCAAGAATAGTTTTGTCAGGCGTTAATGCACCAGATTCAATTGCTTTTTTAATCATGTACCATGCGGTGCGGTCTTTTATGGATCCGCCAGGGTTTGCACCTTCAAATTTTGCTAATATACTGCTTCCTTTAGGTGAAAGTTTTACTAATTCAATGAGTGGAGTATTCCCAATGGCAGCAACAAGGGAGTGTGAAGTAATATTCTGAAAATGGTAATCAGCCTTTTGCATATTAATAACTGTAATAAAAAAACTAATGGCAAACAATAGCATATGAGTAAATATGTCAATTGTAATTATATCGCTATAAAAAAAAGGAATACATAATTTTTTATTATGAGCGATAGTTACCGGGGAAAGGATTTATGATAAAGATGAGCGGGTGATGGGACTCGAACCCACGGCGTTCAGCTTGGGAAGCTGACATTCTACCACTGAATTACACCCGCATTTTTTCATATGTTAGTTCAAATATCAGTTTTTGCAAGAATTTTTTAAGAGCATATACGAAATTTTCAAAAAATTTAAATTTGTCATACATTTCTATATTTAAAATTAAAGTATGCAACAACGAATTTGAGTGAAGAGGTTTCTTATTCCACAATTTCGGTAAAAAAGTGCATTTAAAAAATGAACTTCAAAAAAAATTATATTAATTTAAATATTTTGATTGAAAATTTTTTTGTAATATTTTGTATTGGCAGGAATGTATAGTTTTCCAATACAAGATAAATATTAATATATAATAATAGGAATTATATATTTCATATTTGAATTGAACACAATAACATTGCATTGGGGAGGTTTTAATGGAAAAAATCCAATTTACCATCGACGGTCGAATGGTTACAGCTGAAAAGGGTAAGACAATTCTTGAAATTGCACTTGAGAATGGGATTGATGTTCCTCATTTATGCTATCATCCTAAAGTAAGTAAAACAGGAGCATGCAGGCTCTGTATTGTGAAAATTAATGGTCAAATGGTTAAAACATCCTGCACTGAGCCAGCAATAAATGGAATTGATGTAGTAACCGAGGATGAGGAGATTGCTGAATTAAGAAAAGGTATTCTTGAGTTTTTATTATCAGAGGGTGATCACAATTGCTTATATTGTGATGCAAATGGGGATTGCGAGTTGCAATCATTATGTTTTAAGTATAATGTTGAAATGCCTCAAAGCGGTTACCCAAAGAACTATAGAGAAAAGGATGATTCTTCTAGCTTAGGGTTAAAAATAGACGGGAATAAATGTATATTATGTGGAAGATGCGTGAAAGCATGTGGGGAAATTCAATTAAACAGAGTGTGGGATTTTGGCGGTAGGGGTTCTCATGCTCATGTAGTATCTGACTTATGGCGTCATATAGGTGACTCAAATTGTGTATTATGTGGTCAATGTGCGCAGTTATGTCCTACAGGTGCTATAACATTAAAACCAGTTTTAGGGAAAGGATTATCCTGGGAGTTAAAGAAAGAAACCAGTATATGCACGTACTGCGGTGTTGGATGTAAGATAGATTTCTACACCAATAAAGAAGGTAAGTTAGTTAAAGCAATTGGGAATGATACAGGTCCTAATAAAGGTCATCTTTGCGTTAAAGGTCGTTTTGGATTTGATTTTGTTCAAAGCGACAAACGTCTCAAAAAGCCATTAATTAAACGTAATGGTAAATTTGAGGAAGCATCCTGGGATGAGGCACTGGACCTGGTTGCAAACAAGCTTAAAGATATAAAATCACAGTATGGTCCTGATTCTATTATGGCCTTTTCATCTGCAAAATGTACTAATGAAGAAAATTATATATTGCAAAAATTTATGAGAGCAGTGATTGGTACAAATAATGTCGATCACTGCGCACGGCTTTGACACAGCTCTACCGTTGCCGGTCTGGCAACAGTATTTGGTTCAGGAGCTATGACAAATGCTTTTATTGAAGCTCCAATTTCGCAGGCATTTTTAGTAATAGGTTCAAATACTACAGAAAATCATCCAGTTATTGGAAGCTTGATAAAAAAAGAGGTTATATTAAACAAGAAAAAGCTTGTAGTTGTGGATCCACGTGAAATTGAATTATCAAAGTACGCTGATGTTCATTTGCAAATAAAACCTGGAACTAACATAGCGATACTTAATGGATTCTGTCATGTTATATTGAAAGAAAATCTTTATGATAAAGAATTTGTAGCAAAAAGGACAGAGGGTTTTGATGAATTTGCAAAAACAATGGAAAAGTACACTCCTGAGTATGTTGCAGAAATTTGTGGCCTCAAAGATCCACAGCTTATAGTTAAGGCTGCCAGGATACTTGCATCATCAAAACCAATGGCACTTTACTATTCAATGGGAATTACACAGTTTAAATCTGGAGTAAATGGGGTAAAATGCACAGCAAATTTACAGATGCTCCTTGGTAACCTGGGTATAGCAGGTGGCGGTGTTAATCCGTTACGCGGTCAGAATAATGTGCAGGGTGCGTGTGATATGGGTGCTCTCAATGCGGTATATCCAGCATATCAAAGTGTTGCGAACGATGAAATTAAAGAAAAGTTCCAGAAAGTATGGTTACCTACAGTTGAACTATCAAAAAAGCCGGGACTTACAATAGTAGAATCATTAAACGCAGCTATTGCTGGAGATATTAAAGCTCTCTATATAATGGGTGAAAATCCTGTAATATCAGATCCCAACCAGCACCACGTCATAAAAGCCCTTGAGAAGCTTGATTTCCTGGTTGTTCAAGATATCTTTTTAACAGAAACTGCTCAATATGCTGATGTTGTATTACCTGGATTTGCATTTCTGGAAAAAGAAGGAACAATTACAAATACTGAAAGAAGAGTGCAACTGATGCACAAAGTGATTGAGCCTGTTGGTGATAATCGAGAAGATTGGTGGATTATAATGCAAATTGCAAATCGAATGGGAGTATCGTGGAGTTACTCAAGTGCTGAAGATATATTTGAGGAAGTTCGCAAGGTTACTCCGTCTTATGCGGGAATAACCTATAAAAGGCTTGAAAAAGAAGGGTTACAGTGGCCATGTCCCAATGAAGAACATCCAGGCACTCAGTATTTGCATAAAGATAGATTTACAAGAGGGTTGGGACTGTTTAGTGCAGTTGAATATACACCACCTGCCGAGGAAGTAGATGCTGAATATCCAATGATTCTGACGACAGGTAGAATTTTAGAACACTTTCACACCGGTACTATGTCAAGAAATTCAAATATACTGGATACTTTAGTAAAAGAAGCATTTGTTGAGATCAATCCTAATGATGCAAGCAATTATGATCTTACAAATGGCGAATTGGTAGCTGTTTCGACACGGCGAGGGAGTATTCGTCTTAAAGTGAAAATATCTGATAGACCAAAACCTAATGTTGTGTTTATACCATTTCATTTTTATGAAGCAGCTGCTAATAAACTTACCATTGATGCACTTGATCCAGTTGCCAAGATACCTGAATTTAAAGTATGTGCATGTAAAATAGAAAAGGTAAGTTTATAAAATTCGATGAAAGGAGAAAGCACTATGAAGTCAGAAGATATAAAGCTCAGTATTGAAAAGTATGGAAATAATAGAGAGCATCTTATGCTGATTTTACGAGACTTAGAAAATAAGTCCGGGAAGAATGTATTGGATACAGCAACTCTGGCTGAGTTAGCTCGGCAGATGAATTTACCTGAGAGTGCTGTTGCAGGCTTTGTAGATTTTTATACTATGTTTAAAACAAAACCTCGTGCTAAGTTTGTTATACGAGTTTGCAAATCCGGGCCCTGTCATGTTATGGGTTCAATTACTATTTTTGATGCCATAAAGAAATATTTAGGAATAAATGTTGGCGAAGCAACAAAGGATGGTTTGTTTTATTTAGAACAGTGTGAATGTCTTGGTGTATGCTCCGCCGCTCCTGCAATGATGATAAATTATGATATTTATGGCAATCTTACGCCTACCAAAATAAAAGCAATATTAGAAAAATATAAAAAAATGAAACCAAATTATGTGCAGGAACAATATGGAAAAGAGGTTGAAGGGGTTAACTGCATTATTGATGATAAACGTCAAACAAAACGTTTATTAGAAAACATTGGTAAGGTTGATCCCACTAATATTAACAGTTATGTCGAGAATGGTGGGTATAGTGCTATAAAAAAAGCGCTATCAATGACTCCAGAGCAAATTATTGACATAGTAAAGGATTCGGGATTACGAGGAAGGGGTGGAGCAGGCTTTCCGGCTGGTGTAAAGTGGTCGTTCGTTGCCAAAGGAAATATGCAAAAATATGTTATATGCAATGCAGATGAAGGTGAGCCTGGTACCTATAAGGATCGTATTCTTATGGAAGAAAATCCAAATCTTTTAATTGAAGGTATGGCTATATGTGGGTACGCAATTAATGCTACTATTGGTTATATTTATATTCGTGGGGAATATAGACGATCTATCAATCGATTGCATAAAGCTATAGAACAAGCACGTGAAAAAGGCTATCTTGGTAAAAACATTTTTGGCTCAAATTTCAGTTTTGATGTTTTTATAAAAGAAGGTGGCGGTGCGTACGTATGCGGCGAAGAAACTTCACTAATCAATTCAATGGAAGGTAAACGTGGTTATCCACGGTTTAAACCACCATTCCCGGGTGTGAGTGGATTTATGAATTTACCATCTAACGTAAATAACGTTGAAACTTTAATGTCAGTCCCAATGATTATTGAAAAGGGAGCATCTTGGTATAAGGAGTTGGGTTCTACTAATTGCTATGGCACTAAATTGTACTGTCTTTCAGGTAATTTGAATAGAACAGGCCTTGTTGAATTACCAATGGGTACAACTCTGAGGGAAATAATAGATGTTTACGGTAAGGGAATGAAAAAAGGTAAAAAGTTTAAATTTGCTCAGGTAGGGGGAAGTGCAGGTGGAATTTTGGGTAAAGATTTATTAGACTTGCCTCTCGACATAGATCAAACGATTAAAAATGGTGTAACCTTAGGATCCGGTGTAGTTTTAGTATGCGATGAAGATACATGTGCAGTTGATTTTCTGCTACAGATACTTAGCTTTTTTGAACATGAGTCATGTGGACAATGTGTGCCTTGTAGAGTCGGGACATCGCAATTGCATTATTTAATCAAGAAATTTGCAAATAGAACTGCTAATGAATCTGATATTGATTTATTATTAAGCAAAGCTACATTAATGAAAAAAACGTCATTATGCGCATTGGGCCAATCACCAATAATGCCCATTAGCACAATGATAAAATATTTTAGAAAAGAGTTTGTGAATCATTGCAATCCGCGTTTTAAATGTAAGGCCTGTGATAACTCATTAAAAACTTTTTATACTGTTCAGGTGTTGCATTAAACAATAATTGTATATCAAATATGAATAATTTTTAATGCATTATTATAAATTTATATTAAAGGAGGCTACATGGCTAACGAAAGGCTAGAGTCAAAAAGGTGGTGGATAGCTATAGCTGCTTTTGTGATGCAGCTATGCCTTGGTACTGTATACGCGTGGTCTGTATTTAAAAAGCCACTCATGGATACTCATGGTTGGTCAGAAACGCAAACACAGTTAACTTTTATGTTGCTCATGGGTATTTTAGGATTGGCAGCTGCATTTGGTGGAACTTTAGTAGATAAAAAAGGCCCACGATTTGTAGCTACTATTGGCGGGCTGCTATTTGGTACTGGTACTATTATAGCAGGTTTAGGTGATCAGTTGGGCAATATATATTTATTGTATCTGGGTTTTGGCGTTATTGCTGCTTTAGGTAATGGCTTTGGATATGTAACTCCAATTGCTACATTAATTCGTTGGTTTCCAGACAAGCGTGGACTTGTAACAGGTCTTGCAGTTATGGGTTTTGGTCTGGGAGCTTTTTTTATGGGACAGATAGCCCCTAAGATGATCGTGAATTATCAGGTAATTGATGAAGGTGGTAAAATCCTTTCCTCAGGCGTTGCTAATACATTTTATATTTGGGGTGTTATTTTCCTTATTTTAGTTACAGGTTCAGCTCAACTTTATAAAAACCCGCCAGCAGGTTGGGTGCCAGCAGGTTATAGCCCGGCAAAGAATGCAGTATCATCTGCCGATTCATATAAGTTTGGTGAAGCTGTTAAGAAAATTCAATGGTGGATGTTATGGGGTATGCTATTCTTAAATGTATCCGCCGGATTAGGTCTTATATCTCAACTTTCTCCTATTTCACAGGAACTATATAAACCATTAGTAGATACATCAATTACCGGTAAAGATCTCGTAGCTATATTAGCTGCTGCTGGTGGTGCCGTGGTTGCATATTCTGCAATATTTAATGGTTTGGGACGTTTATTCTGGGCATCAGTCTCTGACAAAATTGGTAGACGTACAGTATTTATTACTATGTTCATTACCCAGGCAATATTATATCTGCTTGTTGCGACAAATGTAATTGGCAGCTATTATCTTTTCATGATAGTTGCATGCTATTTGTTAGCGTGTTATGGTGGTGGATTTGCAACAATGCCTGCTTTTGCCGCTGATGCGTTTGGACCGGGTTATATTGGTAAAGTTTATGGCTTCATGTTAACCGCATGGAGTGCTGCAGGTTTATTGGGACCATTTATTTTTGCTGCTTATAAAGCTCAAGCTCTGTATATTGCATCTGGTCTTCTCGTGATTGGATTACTTATTGCTTTAGCTTATAAACATCCTAAACATAAAGCAGCGTGATGAAAATATTAGCAAGTTAACTTTTTATTTAAACCCATGAGTAAGCTATTAAAATTACTCATGGGTTTTTATTTAGAATAAATTTAATTGAAAGGTGTAGAGAAATTGTATAATCATTATACATCTTGATATTGAGGAGGTCAATATGAGCGTAATAACCATAGTGGAAATAATTGATAAGGCTATACAACGTGAAATAGAAGCATATGAATTTTATACTTCACTTTCAAAAAAAGTGAACGAAAAAGATGCAAAAGATACATTGAAATATTTAGCCTCCGAAGAAGTTAAACATAAAGAATTTTTACAGTCGTATAAAGATGGGAAATATGATAAAAATGCATTAAAGACTTCTGAAGTTGTTGATTATAAAATAGCAGAATTTCTTGATATACCTGATATTGATAAAGATCCACAAACTAAAGATATCTATTTAATAGCTGCTCATAGAGAATTGAACTCCTACAAATTTTACATAAAACTTTCAGAATTACAACCTGATGGTGAAGTTAAACAAATATTGGTCAAGATGGCAAATGAAGAATTGAAACATAAAGAAAAAGTAGAATATTTATATTCTAACACGGCTTTTGGACAAACACAGGGTGGATAATAATGGAAATATTGGGGTAAGAATAAATTTTTTTTAATAAATTGTTATGGTCTAATATTTTTTATCATATTTTTTAATGTATAGAGGTGAATAAAATGGCAAATAAGAAAATTATCTTAGTAATTGATGATGATCCGGATATTTTAGATTCAATTAAAGCTATTCTTTCAGCTAATGGGTTTGATGTAGTTACTGCAATGAGTGGGAAAGAAGGTGTTGATGCTGTTACCAGCAGAAAGCCAGATCTCATTTTATGTGATATGATGATGGAAAGAATAGATGCAGGTACAAAAGTTGCCCAGGAAATTAAGAAGAGCAACCCTTCAATACCAATCTATCTTTTAAGCAGCATTGGTACCGCAACTGCAACTAATATTGAAATCGACAAATTAGGTTTTAATGGTGTTTTACAGAAACCGGTTAATCCGGATAATCTGGTGGCAACCATAAAGAAAGCACTGAAGATGTGATGTAGTAACTATCGCATAACAAATTGTGCAAAGAATTTTTATTGTTATGGTTTTAAAAAAAGCGGGTTATAATAAAACCCGCTTTTTTTATTTTTATGTGCGATAGTTACTGTTTATTTATCCAGGGCTTTAACAGCTGGGAGTATTTTCCCTTCCATAAGTTCCAGGAATGCACCACCAGCTGTAGAAATATAGGTCATTTTATTTGCATATCCGGATGAGTGTATTGCAGCACCGGTATCGCCACCACCAATGACACTTGTACAGCCTGAATTCCCAACAACCATAGCAATTTCACTGGTGCCTTTGGCAAATTCTTTTGTTTCAAAAGCACCTAATGGCCCATTCCATATAACAGTTTTTGATTGTTTGATTATCTCAGAAAATTTCTTTATTGTTAATGGTCCAATATCTACACCTTCTTTATTATCTGGAATACTGGTAATTGGAACAACTTCCTTGCCTTCTGGGCTGTCAAACTTATTAGCTACAACAATGTCCTGGGGCAATATTAAGTTGACATTATGCTTTTTGGCCAGTTCAATAATTTCCTTTGCTGTATTAAGCTGGTCATCTTCAACAACCGATTTACCAATATTATTTCCCAACGCTTTTAAAAATGTATATGACATCCCACCTCCGATCAAGAGATTGTCAACTTTAGGAATAATATTTTTTAACACATCAATTTTTGTAGAAATTTTTACACCGCCAATAATAGCCGTCACGGGTTTTTGGGGGTGTACCAGAGCTTTTTTAAAATATTCAAGTTCATCCTTCATTAAAAAGCCTGCAACACATTCTTTAACATAGCGTGTAATAGCTTCATTGGAAGCGTGTCCACGATGAGCTGTTGCAAATGCATCATTAACATATACATCTGCCAATGAACCTAATAATTTGCCAAAATTTTCATCATTTTTTTCTTCTTCCGGGTAAAACCTTATATTTTCAAGGAGTGCCACATCACCGGGTCTTAATTTGTTAATTTTATCTTCCACTCCCTGTGTGATAGGGTTATCAATAAACACTACAGCTTTTTTTAACAACTCTGAAAGCCGTGTAGCAACAGGTTTTAGTGACATTTCGGGTACTGGCTTTCCTTTTGGCCTTCCTAAGTGAGATACTAAAATTACCATTGCATTCTGCTTTAAACAGTATTCAATAGTTGGCAATGTTGAAGTAATTCTGGTATCGTCAGTAATATTCATATTTTTATCATATGGTACGTTGAAATCTGCACGTATTAAAACCTTTTTATTGCTAACGTTGATCTGATCCAGATATTTTATTGCCATAATTCACCTCTCTATTATGTTTTATTGAAAAATATTACAATGAAACATACATAAACGAAAACATAGCGTCATAAATAAGCAAAATTGTCAAATAGTTATTGTGCAAGTTCTTTTCGCTTTCTTCGTATAACAATGAATTTTGAAATTACTATCGATAGTTCGTATAAAAGCATCAAGGGAACCGCTACAAGAGTTAACGTTAATGGATCAGTTGTTGGGGTTATGACTGCAGCAAAAATCCATATCAGGACAATAGCATATTTCCTTTTGCTGATTAGAAATGATGGAGATACTATACCAATGCGGGTTAGTATCATGATTATAATTGGCATTTCAAATGTGATGCCAATAGCCAGTGCAAATAAAATTGCAAAATTAAAGTATTTTGAAGCATTTATAATATTTTCCATATCTGGAGGAGTGAAGTTCAGAAGCACTTTAATTGATAGCGGCAATAAATAAAAATATGTAGCTCCAAGGCCGGCGTAAAACAATATGACAGCTGAAATAATGGAATATACTGAAAATTTTCGGTTATCAATGTCTATGGCTGGTTTTATATATTGCCATAAATGATACACAAGCAACGGCAGGCCAATAAGCAGTCCCATAACAAAAGATGCCTTTATTCGCAACACAAATCCTTCCACAAGATTAAATATATTTAATTTAAAGCCTGACTCTATGAATGGTTTGTTAATGGCATCCAGTAAAATATCAGAAAAATAAAAGCCTAATACAGTTAATGCTATTACGGTAATCAGCACAATGAGCAATCGTGAGCGGAATTCATCCAGATGATCCACTATATTCATTGGCCTGTCCCCACGACGCAATGCATCAGGATCTACTTCCACTACCTCCTGTGAATCGTTATTTACATCTTCATCTGCTTCCTTAATTAAAGCTTCTATTAAATTTTTTTCTGGTTTTTTATGGTCTTTTTTTGCATGAGCAGCCTGTGCTTGTGTATCCTGGCCAGATGGTTTCTTTACTCTTGATTTACTTTTGCTGGCTGTAATTTCCTTTTTTGATGCAGACTTTACTGTACTTTTTTTCTTCTTAGAATTTTTAGGATTTTGTTCTTTTGCCAATGTTATAGCTCCATATAATAAGTATGATGAGTAAATAAATTAGGTTATTACAATTTCAAATAAAGTCATGATCAATCAATTTTAGAAAAATATTTCTGAAAGTAATATAAATTTGTCAAGTGTTAATCTTAATAGGAAATTGCATAATGCGTTTATATGGTTATATCTTGACAATTATGTTCTATTACTATAGTATTACAACATAGTAGCAGCCATAGAAAATTTTGTTTATTATTCTATTATTGATAGTATTAATAGCATTTACAAAATATTCACGGAATAAGATATAATTAATTAGATTGAGAAAAAATTGTTACTAAAATGTTCAACCAGTATAAATATCTTGATGTGATTGAGACTCCAATAATTGTATGTGATAATTCTGGCAGGATGAAATTTGCAAATCTATCTTTTTTACAAAATAGAAAATTATTATCACATACTGAAAGTGTAGAAAAAAATAAAAAAATTTTTGATATTTTGCTTTTAAACAAATTTCAACAGGATGAAGTGTATAAGGTTTTAAACAATAAGGTGCAGGAAAACAGAATATTTGCCGATACATTTGAATTATATATTAGTCGTATAAATAAGAATAAAATAATAATACAAATAAAAAGTGAACAAATATATCAATTAAAATATTCTGATATTATTCAAGAAAAAGAAGACAATATAAAGTTTTCTGCAGCACCTTTTTTTTCTGCTTTTGACCTTCTAGATGATCTTATAAATATTACTGACAAAACGGGCTTGATTGTTTTTGCAAACAAAGCAATGAAAAAGTTATTTGGCGATATCAGGGGGCAATATTGTTATAAAGTATTTGCTGGTGAAGATGATTATTGTCCTGATTGTAAATTAAGTTTAGTGCTGGATGGTAATACCATCCGATATGAAGTAAAATTGAATAAAAATAATCAATATTACGATGTTATAAACTCACCATTTGCAGATTTTGATGGTAATATTTATAAAATTTCTATAATGAGAAATCTTGAGGACATAGTTGAGAAGCAGAATACATTGGTATTATTTCAAAATGCTATAAACAGGTCAAAAAATTTAGTTTGTTTTGCAAATGAAAATGGAGACATATTATACGCAAATGATACGTTTATAAAATATTTTGGCCAGAATTATAAAGAAGAAAATAATATTTTAAGTTTAATGAATTATTCAAAAGAGGATGCATATCAATCTTCAGATAATAAAGAAATCAAGATTAGGATAGGTGATAAAGAAATTTATTTTAAAGTATTTATTTATCCCATACAATCATTAAGTAATGAAACGATATTTGTTTTTATTGCAAGTGATATTACTGATCTAAAAAAATTAGAAAATAAGATAGCTATTGAAAAAAATTATTTTCAAAGTATAATTGATAATACAATCGACGGTTTTTTTGTTATTGATAAAAATCAAAAAATAACAGATTGCAATCCTTCCTTCCAAAAAATGTTTCATGTAAACCAGGAGAGCCTGGGTACAATAACATTAGCAGAACTTTTTGACCCTTTGTATAAAAGAGAATTTGAAAAAAAGATAAATTATCTTAAAAAGTCCCACATATCACAAATAACTGAGGTAAGCAGCTCAAATAACGGATTTAAAAATTATATAATAAGTTTAAATTACTTATCTACATCTGAAAGCGATGATGAGCAATATTACGGGTTTGTTAAAGATATAACTGATATTACCCGCCTTCATAAAATTATTGAGAATGAAAGAAATTATAACAGAAGAATAATTGAAACTGTTACATTGGGTTTTGTGGTTATAAATGAATTTGGCGAGATTATTGATTATAATAACGCTTTTTTACATTTAATTGGGTGTTCTGGCAAAAATGTTAAAGGTGAAATGTTCAGCTCATATATAAAGCCAGTGAATAAACAGAATATGGAAGACCTGACAAATTCTTCTCCGGATATGTTACGGGATTTCGAAGCTATTATAATAACTGCAGATAACCAGGAAAAGAATGTAATAGTATCGATGTCAAAACTATATGACATTTTAGGCAATTATTTAGGAAATTTTGCATTTATCCGTGATATTACGCATCAGAAAAAAATTGAAAATGAGATTGTACAGCAATCCCATCAGATTATTGAATTAGTAAATTCATTAACTAAGTTTACTGCCAGTGTTGTTTGTATTGATGATATGGATAATTTATTATTACAAATTTATTCATTTATACATAACATATTGAATCCTGATTATTTGGAAATTCTGGTATTTTCCACTGATAGATATATAAGTCATCAGTATATCAATAATGAACATATAGTAAATAATACAGAAATAAGTTATAAAACTTCTTTTATCATTCAGAAATTAACAAAAAGTAAAACTATTATGTTAATAACTAATCCAATTATAGAATTAAACGATGAAGATCAATTATTGTTTAGCAATGTTATGAGATTTCAAAATATAATTTTAACACCAATTTTTATTGGGAAAGATCTTAAAATGATTATTCTGATGGCTTTCAATAAAGAGGTGGAATTTATAAATAATGTCATTATTACTATTTTAACCAGTGTATCAAATTTAATTGCAATTGCATTTGAAAAAATAACTTCTATTGCAGAACAGGAAAAAATGAAGGAGGCTCTTAACAGATATGAGAAATTGGTAGCTATAGGCCGAATAATAGCAGGTGTTGCTCATGAAATTAATAATCCTTTGTCAATTATGCAATTGGATATTGCTGAATTGGATCAAAAACTTGACAAAGGGGATTATGATCAGGAAATTAAAGATATTATAAGGTCTTTACTGGAAGAAATACAGCGTATAAGTAATATTGTAAAACAACTTAAAGATTATGCCAAACCTGCAGCATTGAATGATGATATAATAAATCTCAATGATATATTCCGGACATATCCATTAAAAATACTTTCCAAAAATATTCAAAAGAAAGGTATACCAATCAATATCACTATACCAAAACAAAAAACATATGTAAAATTGCCTTTAACACGGTTAATCCAGGTCATCATGAATATTCTTGCAAATGCAGAAGATGCAGTATTGGAAAAAGGTGAGGGGAGCATAGATATAGATATATCTACAGAGCAGAGAGGAGAAAAAATTTTTGCTCGCTTATCTGTAAAGGATACTGGAATAGGGATTCATGAAGAAAATAAACATTTATTATTTGAGCCTTTTTTTACTACAAAACCTAAAGAAGGTACAGGGTTGGGGTTATCAATTTCATATTCAATAATAAAGAGTTATGATGGAGAAATAGAAATAGAAAGCAAAAGAGGTGTGGGAACAGAAGTTGTTATATTATTGCCATTTTACAAAAAAATGTAATTCAACAAACAAGAAAGCTATAAATTTTCTATCGTAATATTTATTAAGAAAAAAATTATCTTCCTGGTTACTGGTATTCAGTAATAACAATATTTACAAATCCCTTATTTATAAAAAAATTATTCAGGTCCATTGAAAAAATATAGAATATATGTTGACATAATAAATATTGTATTCACATATAATAAAATTGATAATAATACATATTATTGTATATAAAATATTATCTATACGGAGGATCTTATGATTCAGTATTCAGAATCGTCTATGGCTGCAATATTTCAAAAGCAGGTCAAAAATTT
>DYLU01000078.1 GCA_020721905.1 Leptospira biflexa
GCAATTCAAAAGAAAATTGATTAAATATATTTAAAATGTAGTTGAAGTTGTTGACTTTTATACTATACTATGGTGTAATTATATTCAAAATGCCCAATATTCTATTCTGGTTGGAGGTTTCAACAGCTATATGAACAGTGAAGATGAAAAAAGCAGTAAAACAGGAACTATTACCAGAAGCTTAGTGATAAAAGTGGTTCTTGTTGCTTTTATACTAATTTTTGTAGTGTGGTTAATTTTTAATATTAAGGATTACGGTAAGGTTAATCTGATAATTTCAAATGAGGAGATTACATCAAGTGATCAGGTTTCACTACAAAAATTTGCTGATAAGGACAAAATATATTTTTTTATTGATAGAATTGTCAAATCATCGCTTGACTGCAGTACGGTTTCAGTTGAAGTAGATTATTATGAAAATAATTCGTTTACCCGGTATAAACAGATTACTTTTGAAGTAGATAAAAACTTTAAATATTTAAGCACATATATACCTCAGGAGTATTTTAAAAGAAACGGGCGATATCAGTTAAAAGTGTTGCTGGATGGGAAACTCATGGCAACCAGGGAATTTGAAGTAGAATAATAAATATTTGAAGGTGTGAAATGAAGCGATATTTCACTTTGCTTAGTATTTTTATGTTTATATATTCAATTTCTGCAAATAGCTTTGCTGACCAGTTGACTGCTGATAGGGCTATTCAGGAAAATAAGGAATTTATTGAATTCATGGATGTACCGATATCAAATTTTGGTGAAAAGTATAAAGAAACTTTTAAAGATATATACCAGATACATTTTAATGCTGAAGTGGCATATTTACAGTCAGATTATAACAGGGCATTCAGGGATGTTTATGAATCACAGAAAAAGCAGGCTGAATGTTATTCACAGGTAGTACGCGAATATTTAGAAGAAACAAAAAAGTTTCTGGATTCAATATCACCTGAAGTCATTAAATCCAAAAATAAAAAAGCACGGTTATATCTTAATTTAGCATACAGAGACCGTGAGGTTGCACGTACCCATCATACTGTTGCAGATGCATCAAATCCAAAATTATGTTCAAATAAAATATATAAATACATTGAAGCCATAAAGATGCTGCGCCGTGCACGCAGGTATGCCTTTTTAGCCATGTTTGAATCTCAAACTGATGAAACAAAGAAAAAAATCTATAATCACCTTTTTGAGATAGAGCGCGAAAAAGGGAATTTATTCTATGTCAGATTTATTTCAAAAACAGAGCAGGAAATAATTGACGAGATGCAAAAAGAATATTATGATGTTCAGATAATGGCTGTGAATGCACAGCCATCAAAACAGGATGAAACCTACGAAAAGCGTATAGAAAAACGAGCGCGTTTCAGGGATGAACGAAGGGTTGCAGAATATCTTTTAACTGCAGAATTTGAAAAAGCTGAACCAATCATTCGTGATTATGTGAAGGATTTTAATTTTAATCTCATTGTGGCTACCATTGAATTTTTAGTTGCAAATAAATTGCCCATGGTAAGTAGTTTTTCAGTGGAGCATTTGAAGCGATATCATGACGATAATTATTCCCGTTACTATAGCCCTTCAACACTGAATGCTTTTGCCGGTGAAATCAAAGTTGTTGATGTGATAGAAAAAAAGCCTGAAGGGGAATTGCCTGAGGAAAAGCCTCAAACAGATAATAAGCAGAAGTAGCAAACTATTTGAAGCAGGTTTCAGAGGGCAAAAGCAAATTATTAGTATAAACAGGATGGCTCTCTATGGATAATTCTGAGTTGCTCAATTCAATACACAGGAGGATGATGAATGAACTTTTAAATCATTCTCAGGGCAGGTCAAGCGCACCCCAATTAAAAGAGATTATTGCCATAGACCAGAACTTACGAAAAGAGATTGCAGATCTTTATACACGCCTGGTGGAGCTTGGCGATAAAGAGATGGCAATAAATATTTTGTCTGATCATGTTGCCATCATGGTAGAGATGATAGTCAGTTTCAAAACTGAAAAGTAATATGTATTCCGAGGTACAGTTATGAAAAAACTCATTGTAGCTATTCTTGGGATATTATTAATAACATGCTCCGGAGAAGAATTTGGCGGTTTGGGTATTGAAGTGCCGGCTGGACCTACGAAGGTTGGCAAAGATAATCCATTTGTCATAGCGCGTGTGTATGAAGGCGGTACAGGGTATCAGGCGGGGCTTAAAGAAGGTGACATCATTATTTCCGTTGACGGGGTTCCGGTTGAGGGTTTGCAATATGATTATATTGTAACCAATTTGCTGCGTGGCAAGGTTGGAAGTGTGGTAACACTGGAAATTAAAAGAGGCGACAACCTGATGCTTTTTAGAGTTATACGCGGAAAAATTGTTTTAAAATAAAACATCATGAAGAAAGTTATAGATAGTATTATACTGGTTTTTTCCGTTCTTTTCTGGATTGTCATTATTGCTGATAGCATATACTCATTTTTTTTCTGAAAGAAATAACGGATACTAATAGCAGGTGGGGTTGATGGCTCAAAATATTGTGACCAGGGTTAAAGACTCAATAGAAAAAATGCCGCCACTATCTCCGGTGGTGCATAAAATAATACTTGTGGCAAATGATGTTACCTCATCGGCACAGCATTTGACGGATGTAATTCAGCTTGATCCGGTGTTGACTGCAAAAGTAATACGCATGGTTAACTCTGCATATTTTGGCCTGCCACAGGAGATTAAGTCTTTAAAACAGGCAGTGGTTATGCTGGGGATTAATACCATAAAGAATGTTGCGTTATCATCTGCTTTAATGGGGAAAATTGCATTGAAGAAGGGGGTATTAGACCCGGAAGAATTCTGGAAGCACTCTATTGGGGTAGCGGTTGCATCTAAACTGATTGCACAGCGGTTGGGTATTGAAAAAAAACTTCTGGAGGAATTTTTTATTGCCGGGCTTATTCATGATATAGGAAAAGTCTTGATGAATAATTTTTTTCCGGATGAAATGAAACAGATAATTGAAATATCGCAGTCAAAGGGTGGTTTGATTATTGATATAGAAAAAAATGTTCTGGGTTTAACACATGAGGAGATAGGCATAGCAATAGGGAAAAAATGGAATTTTGAAAATAATCTTCTTTATGCAGTGGGAAGGCACCATATACCGGTTTTGAAAGGTGATTCAGCCGTCTATTCAATGGTGGTTCATGTGGCAGATACGTTTGCCAAGGTATTGAAAGTTGGATTCAGCGGGAATTATGTTATTGATACTGTTGATGAAGCACTATGGCAAACGCTGGGGATGAGTGAGGAGATAGTTCTTGAGTCATTGTCACCTCTTAATGATGAGATACAAAAGGCTAAATTATTTCTGCAATGAGTGAACTGACGGTAACATTCTGGGGTGTGAGAGGTTCCATACCTGTTCCCGGTCCCGATACCATGAAATATGGCGGTAATACGGCCTGCCTGGATTTGCGCTCAGATGCTGGTGACTGGATAGTATTTGATGCAGGGACAGGGCTTAGAGTACTGGGTGAATCACTGGATCTGTCAAAAAACTATACGGTTAATTTATGTATTTCTCATCCTCACTGGGACCACATTAATGGTTTTCCTTTTTTCCCTGTTATCTATATACCTGGAAATATAGTGAATATCTATGGTCCCGGAACATTTGAAAAGAGCCTGGAAGAAATAATACGCGGCCAGATGCAGTATAGTTATTTTCCGGTACGTACCGATGAATTGCGCGCCAGTATTCATTTTTATGAGATAAAAAACAATCAGTTTGAAGTTGGGAACTTTAAGGTTTATACGCACCTTCTTAACCATCCGGTAACCTGTTATGGGTATAGAGTAGTGTATGGGGATAAAGTGTTTGTATATTTAGGCGACAATGAGCCATATTATAATGTGTATAAGGATAACGACCCGGAAGTCATAGCATTTGCAAAACAGATGAATGAGCAGCTTATTGAATTTGTAAAAGGTGCTGATGTGCTTGTTTCAGATGCCCAGTATATCCCTGCAGAATATCCTCAAAAAATCGGCTGGGGCCACAGTACAACGCATCATGTTATCAATCTGGCACTCAAGGCAAAAGTAAAAACGTTGTTCTTATTTCATCATGAGCCTTTACGGAAAGATAAGGAAATGGATGCGATAGTAACTCATTACAGGAGTGTGCTGAAGAAAAAAGAACTTTTGCTTGAACTGTTTGCAGCTGCAGAAAGACAGTCATATACATTTTAATCATTCAAATATAATGGTATTCCTGCCGGAATTTTTTGCTTTATATAGATTATCATCCACCTTTTTAATAATATCATCAGCTGTTTTGAATTTGCCCAGCTTATCCTTTAGTGATACAATGCCAATGCTTGCTGTCACTTTAAAATTGAGATTGCGGTAAGTGTGCTCGGTTTCCAGTATTTCCTGTTTCATCCGTTTTGCAACATTTATGGCATCATCTGCCTTTGTTTCGGGCAGTATGACCATGAATTCCTCACCGCCATACCTGAATGCTAGATCAGAATCACGAAGCTGGTTTATTATTATTGACGATATCTTCCGTAAAACGATATCACCAACCTGATGACCATAATTATCGTTTACTGATTTGAAGTGATCAATATCAAGCATCAGGAGCGATAAATCACGATTATAGCGTTTGGAACGTTTAAATTCAAGTTCAATTTGCTCTATGAAATATCTTCGGTTATAAAGCCCTGTTAGCGGGTCAGTAATTGAAAGCCACTTTAAGATTTCAGTGCGCTGTTCAACCATTTCTTCAAGGTTGTTGGAATATTTTTCTAATAGTTTTTTTGATTCAATCAGTTCATTAACTATGGTGTCCTTTTCGCGCAACAGTGAATCTGACCTTGTTTTAAATTGTTCAAGTTTGTGTGTCAGCGTAATCAAATGTTCTTTTGAAAAGGTTTTAGCAGATGTGCAGGTGTCATTAACAAGTGACTGGATTGAACGCAGTAGCAGCGCAAAGGGTTTTGCAATAAATAAAACCGCCAGAAAAGCGGCAACAATATTTATTAAAGTTAAACCGGTAACTACAATAGTAGTAAAACTGTTAAATTTATTTACATAAAGAAATACGCAGATAACTCCTGATACAAATATATTATACAGAAAAATTTTAATAAAAAGTGAAATGGTTATTGTATGGCGCATACTTACAGAGCCCTATCAATCATAAAGGCCATTACGAATACCTTCAATAAGAGCTATAACATTTTTTCCTAAATCAGGGATATAATAACCACCTTCTAAAACAGCAAATATATGCCCTTTGCAGTAATGTTTTGCATGTGTTCCTGCAATCTGGCCAATTGTGTAATAGTCCTGTGTTGAAAGGTTTGTACCCCAGTCTTTTATATACTGGTCAAATCCTGCACTGATACCCAGTATATCAGAACTGCCGCATTGCTGTAATTGCATCGTTGTTTCGTTTATGAAATCAACAGGGTTTGAAGACTGAATATTTAGAACAGGTATGTTTGGATATGACCTAAAAATTGTATCAGTTCCATCACCAAAATGAAGATCAATATCCAGCACTATGGCACTTTTTATAATTGAGTTGGTAAGTAACCGTTTTATGGCAATACCCATGTTATTAAAGTAGCAAAATCCCCAGTTATGGTCAGGGTTTGCATGATGTCCGGGTGGCCTTATAACGGCAAAACTGGGTTTACCATCCATTGCCATTTTAGCTGCGGTGATTGCGCCTCCTGCAGCTAACTTTGCAACTGTAAAGCGCACTTCATCCTGCTTTTCCATGGCAAGCAATCCTTCCGAATGGCAAAGAAGTATATCCTCATTGGTGCAGCTGGTGGGATTAATGATTGGGTAACTATTGCCCAATTCATTCATTATGTGCCGTACACGTTCCGGTTTTTCCACTGATGCGGTTACATAGTTGGTTGTATATGCTGGGTCGTAGATAATGTAGAATGGATTTTTCATAACAAAATTCACTCGCAAAATTTACGGTATCAATATAATTTTATAGTAAATGATTTTGAAATAAATGTCAAATAAGTTTTAAAAGGGGCGTTCTTTTACGTTAAATTGCCACAGCTCTACCAATTTTTCAAATTCCTTGTCTCTGGGTTTGCCTTCATAAGCTTTATTGCGTCGCTTTATAAGGTACATCACAGTTGAATCTTCCAGCAGAAATTTTTCGCCAAGGGAGTTAAGCTTGCGGATACAATAATTAAGATTATACGTCTGAAAATCACCTATATGCTGTGAAGATGCAATGGTTGGCTCAAATTTCATTAATAACTCTGTAAAGTATAATGCAAGCCGCCATGAATCGGCACTGCCGCCAAGTCCTGATTTAAAATACATGCTGAGCTTTTCATATAAGTTGATATTGTGATAGTAGGATTCAAATACTAAAGTTATCAACTCCGGGAAAAGATTGGTAATTTCTATTAAATCAATGGGCTCATTGCGACTTTTAAAATATTCAAAAATATTTTTACTGGTATCATTATTCAGAGGTTCGGGATCAATGAGTTCAACGAACATGTCTTTTATGATAGTACGGACTTTACCTGCTTTTTTCAGGTATATCTCTATTTCAACCGGCTCCACGTAATAGTTTATGGGGTCTTTAACTTCCATGTATGGTAACCATGACCTTATGTATTGTTTGGTTTAGCTTTTAATTTATTAATTTTCTGTAATAATAATTTAACCATCTCTCGGTGTTTATTATGCACTGCTGCGTTCATGGCTTTTTGTGCCAGATGTTCATCAATAATACCTTTATCAATTTTTTTCTCTAATTCATCAATGAAGGTATAAAAGGTAATGTTGAGTGTAAATAATTTTCTTTCCGATATTCCCCACAGGGTATCACCTGGTTTCACAATGACAACCTCGCCATCTAAAAGAATAAACCTGTTGCCCGGGTAGATCCAGTGTGGATTTTTTTCTTTAAGGCTTTTTAACTCTATACGGCTGTAGCCATTCTTCACGGCAACATCATTGGCGTAGAAAAAGATATCCCTGTCAGAGATATGGATAGTATATTTCCTGGTGAGGTATTCAATATAGCGTGCCTGTTCTTGTTGCTTTTGTTTTTCCTGATACAGCAAAAATGCATGGTAGCTTCCCGCTATAATAAGTATGGCTGCAGCTACACCGGCTACAATAATCCCGGCTTTTTTCAGTACTGCAAAACGCTTTTTCATCTTCTCTTTAGTAATGAGTGATAAATCAGGTTGGAGTGTTTGTGTGGTTTCTTTTTTCCGTTTGTTTATAGCTTTTTCAATGCTTTTAGCTTCTTTTGCAATTGCCATGTTTTTGGCATAGAATAGGTCCAACAGCAATTCCAATCTTTTGCGGTCTTCAATGATACGGTTAAATATATCAGGCATTGTTTGCGGTGCAGATACTGATGGCTCATCTAATTGTTCAATGGCTTCAAATGGATATTCCCGGGGAAGTGGCACTGGTTCGCATGTCATATAGGCATACGAACTATACAGCATAATCATATACCTGCATCCGTTGGGCAATGGTAGTGATTGCATTTTATAGAGTATTTTTTCAATACGTCTGTACAGGTCGCGGTTGGTTGTTGAGTGGAGTATAACACGAAGCGTTTGCATACTGTTAAAAAGTATAGTGGGCGATAGTTCCTGTGTATGCAGTTTTTCAATTGTATCATAGTCTTCTTCCAAAATAGCTTTTGCCAGTTCCTTGCTGCAGTACGAAAGCATATCAGATAACAGTTTTTTTTCGTCAGGATAATACCGTATATCATATTGATGCGATGGAAAACAGTACAGAACATCCTTAATGGGTACTCCCTGACGGTTACTATCGACAACAATAACAGGTGAAAGATTGGCACAGAGCATTGCTGCTTTTTTATAGATCTCATAGTCAATGATATACAGATTGGCAGCTGTTTCTATGGCCTGAGTGATACCTGATGGGTCATGTATATAGACAATGGCAATATCTTTTGTGGCAGGTTTTACATTTTTTATGGTAATGATACAATTGTATGATGACGCAATGTTCTGTATGGTTATGCCTTCGGGATTATCGCACACAAAATTTTTTGATGATTTATAATGCAGTGTGCACTGGTTAAAAAGCTTTTGCAATAGTTTGATTTCATTGTCATTGTCATAGAAAATCCTAAGCCTTCCTCCAATTGCATTTTTCCATTTTATTAATGGAACCAGTGGCATGCTATTGGTGTTTGTGATTATAACATCGCGGATATTTGCAGGGTCAATCTGAAGTTGTGCAAATGAACTGTAATAGTGCATTGGAATATCAACGGTGCTGAAAGAACTATTTTTATAAAAGAGCGTAGCTTTATTGGTTATAACAAAACCGCAACCGGAAAATCGTGAATTTCTGGAATATTCTGAAAGTTTGGTGTGGACCAGAACATCGCCGGGATATTTCTGATGGATTTCTTTTAAGTCAAATAATGTTTTCTGGTTGTATAGTATTTTAAAGTTACTATCGGTATAAAAAACCCCCAAAAATGTTTCGCGGTCAGAGATTATTTGCTCTTTTGAGATTTGGGGTATGTCCTCAATATCAACAATCGTAGCATTATTGAGGTCCAGCCCAAAGAGCTTTTGAAATTCAAGATAGCGCTTCACAATAAGCTTGCTGCCAATATAACGGTTGGATGGCAGAAAGCGGGGATCAATATTGTATTGTTCATGTGCGGGATTGCCGGTTATAAGATCAGTAATGATGATATTTTCAATAAGGGGTATAACACGCGGAGTCAAAGCCAGGCTGTTACCTATACGTATAAATGGCTTTTCATCTTCAGTGGAATCACCGGTAAAAATTATAAAACATTCTGGGGAAATTATGAATAGCCTGTGATTATCATCTTTAATTATGTCCTTAAGTTCCATATCCCTCCATTGCCATAATGTGTGATGTTGTTTTGAGAATTGCAATAAATTCATTATTGCTTTTTGCATTCAGTATTTGTAACACGACTTTAGGATTAGAACATAGCTGCGCTATTTTTGATATGATAAAAATCTGCACATCGTTATCGTGTTGAGGTGTTATAACCATAAAAATTACTTTTGCAGGTTTGCCATCAGGTGCATCAAAATCCAGACCTTGCCTGTGTGTTGTGCATATAACTACTGGTTTTTTGCACTCAGGGATGCGGGCATGGGGAATGGCAATATGCTGACCTATGCCGGTACTCATCAGTTGTTCCCGTTCGATTATTGCACCTGCTATCTTTTGTGCATCATATCCATAGCGTTTTTGTATGTGTTGTGATGCCTGTTGTATTAGCTCATTGCGATTGGTGCATGTGCAATCAGGAATAAAATTGTTATCTAAAAGTTCAATCAGGGAAACCTCTTCTCTGGGTTTGAGTATTAATTTTAACAGTGGTCCTGCAAGCAATGATGTTGCAACAGCCATAACAACAATTGAAGAATATGTTGTGACACTAATAATTTCATACTCCAGTGCAAATATGCCAACAATAATTCCCATTGTTCCGCTGGTACTCATCCCAACTCCTATAGCCAGAGAATCCCTGAATGTGTTATGGCTGATTTTGGCGGCAATAAGGCTTGCAACAATATTTGAAATGAATACAATCATTGTAATCATGGATGCCTGTATCAATGATAGCTGGGTGATTAGATTAATCCCCAAACCAATTGAAACAAAGAATAGCGGTGAAAAAAAGTTATCAATGAATTGATTGATAATCTCTTTTGTATGTGCGTTAAGGTGTGGGGAATCGCCCAATATAATGCCACCCAGGAATGCACCCAGGAAAGCATGGATGCCAATGGCTTCGGTAAATGATGCCAGAAACATTGATACTACTAATCCCAGCGTTATGACTCCACCTGGCCATTCAGTCCGTGCCTTAACTACAGGAAGGATTTCATCGATGACATAGCGGAAGATTGTTAAAATGATAATGGTAATCACTAAAGTTAACCCCAATGATGTGACAATAGAGATTGTTGCAATAGAACCGGTTTCAACCGATTTAATTAATGATGAAAAGAAAATCCAGCCGATAATATCGTTAACCATTGCTGAGGTTAAGATGATCATTCCCATATCTGAATGAAAAATTTTGACATCCAGCAGTATTGTGGCAATGACAGGCAGTGCAGTAATCGATGTGACTATCGCAAAGAAAAGGGATGCCGGTAAAGATTTATAGGTACCTGAAAAAGCCGGAATATACCATGATGCAATAAAACCAGCAATAAACGGGATAAGTATTGAAAATAAACTAACTGTAGCAATTGAACTACCCTGTTTGTAAATTGATGAAAGTTCCACTTCAATGCCAACTTTAACCATGATAAATAGTAAGCCTAAAAAGATAATGCCCCGTAAAAGTCCAGTTGAAGGGAACAGCCAGGAAAAAAAATTAGGTGCTATGCTGCCTGTAAATGTAGGGCCAAGCAAGATTCCTGCTATAATCTGGCCTATAACAGCCGGCAATTTTAAACGTATAAATAATTCGCTAAAAATTTTTGCAATAACAAGCATAATGCTTATTGCAAGCAGTAAGGTTAATATTTCATTGGAAGATAAATGCATCAGTGTAATTCCACAATATTTACAAATTAATGTTTAACTATATATGACAGCAAGGATCTTTGCCGGTGAATCAGTTGCAGTGTCCACTCTATGCGGCACAATTGAATCGTAATATATACAATCGCCGGGATATAAGATGTCAGAGTAATCAGCCAGTTGAATTTTGACCTGGCCTTCCAATACATAGATAAATTCTTCACCTTCGTGGCTATATGGCTGCCCGCCCTGTACCGGTTCTAATGTTACAATAAACGGCTCCATATGACGGTTCACTTTTTCAGGTGCCAGGGATTCATAGGTGTATCCGTAGCGTACACCTTCCTTTGATGCAACGCGTGAGGTAAGCTTTCGTTCCGCTGTGCGAACTATAGTAAATGGAGCCCGGGTGCTTTGTCCAAAGAATCTTCCCATTTCAATTGATAGTGCATGCGAAATTTTAATAAGAGCACCGAGCGGTGGTGATATAAGATGGTTCTCAATCTGGGAAATAAATGCAGAAGAAAAACCTGTCTTTAATGCCAATTCATTTAACGACATACCACTGGCTTCGCGGAATTCTTTTATCTTTTCGCCAACTTTGATTTCGCTCATAGGTATACTCCTTTGAAAAATAGGTACTTATATGTATTACTAGTTGTAAGGATTTTATAAAAAAAGTCAAATAGAAATAATGGATTTAAGGAATAAGCAATACGGCAGTTTTATCCAGGTTGATTGATGGAAACTACCGTATTGCTGTTAGCTATATTTATTCAATCTATTTATTTTTTATAATATACATTTCACTAAATAGTTATTATCACTAAAATATGATAATGTGATAAACCAACCTGTTACAAGTATATTATTTGAATCAAACTTTTCAATTGCAAGTACAGTTGAATTAGGACCACCAATCAAGAAATTGGTATCCAATGTTCCATCAGTGTTAAAGCGCCCGATATGAAGTAAAGGTGTTTCGTTTAATTTATGTAACTATTCAGAACCTGTTGGCATAAAATGCCTGTTTTCAAAAAGCCCCTGC
>DYLU01000079.1 GCA_020721905.1 Leptospira biflexa
ATACTATGATACTTTTATATATATAACGCTTAATATGCAATAATTTTAAAAAAAAATTATAAAAAATTTGTTATTTGTGCACACTCATAAGGGGTTAGAGCCTCAAATTGTATAAAAAGATTACTGGTTTCAACAAAAAAAATTAAATCATTGCTTTACATTCACACTATTGGTTTTTTGCACAGTTAAATCGTATTTGCTTATATACTATAATTTTTGATTTTTTATATTGACACAAATGCATTCATACATTTATAATTAGAGTAATGTTTGGTAAGACTCAATTGCTTATTCATTTACGTGCTATCTATAATAAACTTTATGTTGTAAATATCAATGGAGGCCACTATGAAAAAAATAATTGTTATGATAGTTACCCTGCTATCCAGTACAACGATAGCAATGGCAAATTTATATGTAGATGGACTACTCATCGTTAACAATGCAGGAGATGCAAAGACACAGAGTGGCTTTGGGTTGAAACTGGCAGGGAGCATCCGGGATGATCTAAACATATTTTTCCGATCAACATATTCATCCACTACCGAAGACCCAAACATGATTAATGAAACAGAATATATGCAAATTCAGGGCTTCCTGGGTGGTGAATATATATATTATATTCAGCAGTATCCTGTAGCAATCACACTCAGCGCTGCTGCTGGAATATCACATACAGAAGTTAGCCCAAAGGATGATTATTCTGGCATTAAAGATTTAAGCGAAAGGGGTATTGGGTATGGTTTATGGTTAGGTGGGCAGTGGATGCTTACACAATTGGTATCACCATTTATTGAAATTGGTTATGCAAAATCAATGTATACAACTGATTTTAAGAATGCCAGTATAGGTGGATTCCAGTTTTTAGCAGGAATTCGTTTTGCTGTATGGGGTAAAAACAAATCGTTATCTGAAGATTTTGAATAATTGTGTTTTATTTTTATTTCTTCTTTGATTTTTGAGGCAGAGCCGTTGGTGTTTGAATAATCGTTATAAGCTGTCGTGTGGTTTTTTGCAGATCTGCGTTCATTCCCGATGCAATTACATTTGAATGCATAAATATTAATTGTTTTGTTTTTATATCAATAGCCCGTGTCCAGCAGCTTGTACGCGAAGGATTATACACAACAAACAGTAAATAATCACATCCTGGATATATATTTCTGTATCTTTCCAGTACTGTATTTTTAAAAACTTTATAATTGAGGTCATATATTTCATATATTTTTCTTAAATCTTTTTGCCATTCTTTCTTTTTCTTGCCCTCCCATATCCCCAGAGTCATTGTAAATTTGCTCCAATCCGTGATTATATCATATGAGTTGGCATCAGTACTGAAATACTGAAAATAATTCATCATTTCATCTTCATGAGCATAGTAACTATCCAGCTCATTCCCCTGAACTGCAATAACAGAATACCCTGCATGAAAAAATTCAGCATACATAATATTGAGCTCTTCAGGATTCAGGTTAGTAATCAGCCCAACCGAACTGCCGCGCAATATAGGTTTTGACATAAAAAAACCATTCTTTCCAAAGAAATCAAACAACACCAGGGTAATCCTATCAATGATTTTGAAAATCTCCGTTTCCATCCTGCCTATGTTGGTAAACGTAAATATCTGGTTGGAACCACTCTCATACAAAGTTAAAACAATTTTGATAGTATTATCAGGCAATGGTATAAAATAACCAAAGATAAAAAGGTCACAACCAATGGTTTTTGTTATTTGCGGTAGTTCATGATTTTCATAATGTCGTTGTAATGTTAATTGCTTTTTTTCAAGAAGTTCATTTAATTTAAGTGGCTTTATTACATTACAATCATACACAGCTTCAATAGAGGAAGCAAAAGAATTGGGGAAAATAACTTCCATATAATTAAAATTTGGATTTCCCATTCTGTTTGTTAAATATCCAAATGCAACAGTTGTCCTTGCATATACTGTGCAGGAAAGCATCAGCACATACATCAAAGCTATGATAAAGCATTTTTTCATGATTGTAACATTATTACTTACTCATGCTGGCAATAAAATGATCAACAACTGTTTCAAGAGTATCTTTATACCGGGCAGGGTAATTTTCAACCCACACTACTTCCATGTTGGTTAAATCAACGGCACGTGCCCATGAAACTTTTTGCCAGTCTTTTAGCTCCATTAATATGAGATACTGGGTGCCATATTTAGTGCGCATATCGCTCAGGGCTTCGGCCTTGCTCAATTCATAGTTATATATATGCAGTTTATAGATGTTTTCCACTGCCTTTTCAAATGACAGCATGGTATCATTTTGCAAGGGCTGCATATAAGCAACTTTTTTAAAATCTTTTACATCATAGACATCTTCAATAGTATATAAATCTGAAGCATTGAATGCTTTAACCGAATAATTCTTATTCATGAACCGTGCAATAATAACATTTTTAATATTATTGGTATGATTTGCAATAACAACTATTTTTGAACCTGGTGTAATGGCAATCTTTCTGGCCACCACACCTTTTTTTGCAGCACAGGAAAGAAAACTTATATATACTATTAGTAAAATACTAAATATTTTTTTCATAAGAAGATCCTCCATCATAATAAAATCTTCATAATACCTCTGTTCGTCATAGTAAGGCTGGGATTAGAGTTAGTCAAGACAATTTTTTAGATATTAATTCAATGATTAAACATTGGTAAATTCCAGTAACTATCGCCATACAGCATCACGATTGAAGTAATAACTTTTGTATTGCATCTACCTGTAATGGCCTGCTGAAATAATATCCCTGTGCATAATCACATCGCAAATCAGCTAAAAATTTGAATTGTGTTTGCGTTTCAACACCTTCTGCAATTGTTCGCATACCAATGGTATGTGCCATTGTGTTAATTGCTTTTATGACAACTGATGCACCTGGTTCTGTATCAATATTCATTACAAATGACCGGTCAATTTTAAGATAATCAAAAGGTAGACCTAAAAGGTTACTCAAAGAAGAATATCCCGTACCAAAATCATCAATAGAAAAACGTATGCCACAACGTTTTAAGGATTCCATGACACTTTTTGTATAGTCAATATTTTCCATATATGTGCTTTCAGTAATTTCCAATACTATACTGTCAGCTTCAACCGTATGTGCATCAATGATTTCCAGTACCATATCTTTAAAACTATGCTGCTGGAACTGAATTGCTGAAACATTTAACGCAACATGATCTATTTGCACCCCACTCCTTTTCCACTGTACTACTTGCTGGCATGCCTGTTCTAATATCCATCTGCCTGCTTCAATTATTAGTCCGCTTTCCTCCAATACAGGTATAAACACTGATGGCAACACTAAGTGTCCTTCGCTATTCCAGCGCAACAACCCTTCCAAACCCACTATCCGTTGTGTTTTAAGATCAAAATAAGGCTGATAATATAATTCAAATCCATTATGTGCAATTGCTTGTTTTAATTTTGTCTCAAGGTTTAAATAATCAGTAATCTTTTGGTTTAGATCTTTAGTGTAAAATTCACAGGTAAATCTCCCTTTTTCTCTGGCTTTTGCCAAAGCTATATCTGCATTTTGCAATAATACTTCACCACTATCCCCATCAGAAGGGAACATTGCCACACCCATACTCGCTGTTATAGATAACTCCTTATTTCCAACCGTAAATGGTTTAGAAAATAAATTTCGTATTTTATTTAAAACTGCAATAATATCCTCGTTTCGTGCAATATCAATTAACATAATCCCAAATTCGTCATTGCCTGTTCGTGCAACCACATCCCCATCACGTAATGTTAGAGACAATTTCTGTGCTATGGATAGTAAAATATCATCACCAGCCGCATAACCCAGGGAATCATTAACGTACTTAAAACGATCAACATCAAGTGCGATAACAACAACAAACCGTTTATTATGACGGGCACGCATTAACGCCACATCAATTCGGTCTTTTAACAACATTCTATTAGGCAACTGTGTAAGTGGATCAAAGAAAGATAAAAAGAATACTTTCTCCTCCAACGCTTTTTGTTCGGTAACATCAATGATTGCTACAAAGATATATTTTTGATTATCAATGCTATGCATAACTGCATAAAAAGAAAAGATTCGTACACCTCCATCTCCACGAATTACTTTTGCTTCATAATTCCGGATTATTTTTTTTTCATTGAGTACTTTAAAGAAATGTGTTCGTTGACTGTTCTCAGCAAAAAAAGTTTTAGCAGAAAAATAATGTGGTTTTTCATTCCGGATGTACCCTAATAAGGATAATGCATATTTATTTATTTCAATTACTTTACCATCTTCTGCAGCAACAATAATCCCAACAGGAACATTTTGCAAAATTAATTCCTGTAATTCCTTTGTCTTGGTTAACGTTTCTAATATTGCATCAAGTTCTTTCTTTTTTTGTTTTTCATTGATTGCCCTTTCAATGGCTTGAGGTAATTTAAACAAATGCTGCTTCAGCAATACATCCACCGCACCATATTTTATAATATCAACGGTGTTTTCCTCACCTATTGCACCACTCACAATAATTACAGGTACGTAGGGAAACTTCGTTTCAATGCAATTTATAATCTCTTTAGCAGTGATATCGGGAAGGTGATAATCACTGACAATAACATCTGGGGTAAAATCGTTTATTGAATCATAGAATTCTTTTTTATTTGAAACCCATAGTATATCACAATGCAAATTGGATTTTTCCAGGATAGCTTTTTCCAGCTGCGCATCATAATTAAGATCTTCAATAAGTAGAATATGAATTGTCTTTCCTTCAAACCTATATGTCATCTAGATGTTTAACCTTGTTTTTGTTTATTGCTATATCGTAGTTTTTTATTCTTTTTTTTAAATCAGTGGTGGTAATATGTAACAATGAAGCAGCTTTTGTAATATCAAATTCAGATTGCATTAGTGTCTGTACCAGAATAGAGCGTTCAGCACGCGACAGCAGTTCATCAAGACCATCAGTGTCAGAAATGATATCAGGCACAAGCAAATCTTGCTTTGTGATATCCCTTTCAAACATGAACAGGTATCCAACTGTTTTATTTTCACTTTTTAACGGCACCCGTTCATAATATGCTTTCAACTCTCTATTATAAAAAAACTGCCGCTTATATACATACGATGTATATATATCATTGATAGCTGAATCCATCAGTATTTTTTCAGTAAATGCTATGTCAACATCGCATGATTCCGGGAAAGTATTGATATACATTTCTTCAAAATGGCCGTTAAAGAATATTGTTTTTCCATTACTGTTTACCGCATAAAGTGCCCTGGGTATATGTTCCAGAACCAGATAGATGAGCCATTCAATAACTGTATCTTTTGGCTGAGTTTCTTTTTCTTCCTTCCCTTTTTCCTTTTCCTTTTTTTCATAGTGTCCCTCAGCTGCCATAAATAAATCCAGTCGTGTCATGCGACCCTGAACCTCACCAAACAGGTCAATGGCAATGAGTTCCTTAACATTTACCACAAGCGGCAAGAGCTCATCCATGGTCATCTTTTTTGCAAGCTTCTGGACAAATTCATCAATTTTAACCGTACTGCGGGCAATATCACTGAGTTCAGCAATAACATCTTCTTTTTTGAGTATCCCAAGCAAAATACCACGCTTTGATATAACTGGCAAAATTGGGACATTGTGAATATAAAAAAGCCTGACAATATCTTCTGGTTTCTTTATTTCAGGCGAATAAGGATTTTCTTCAAATGAAACAGTATCGTTTTTTACATCATTCTGGCTCATTGCTGTTATAATCCCAGTACATCAAACATGGTATAAAGCCCGTTCTTCTTATCTGCCAAAAACTCTGCTGCCCTTACAGCGCCACGTGCAAAATTTTCCCGGCTTGAAGCCCGGTGCGTCAGCTCAACACGTTCCCCATTGGCAATAAAGTACACAGTATGTTCACCAACAATATCACCTCCACGCATGACCATAACACCAATCTCATTATCAGTGCGCTTGCCAATGATGCCTTCCCTTCCATGCATAAGCTTTGCACCATGCAAATCCTTCCTTGTTTCCATGACAACATCAATAAGCTTTTTTGCGGTGCCTGAAGGGGAATCTTTTTTTAAACGGTGATGAGCCTCAAATATTTCAACATCGTATCCATCCTGTAACACTGACGCAGCCATCTGTGTGAGCTTGAATAAAAGATTAACCCCCACCGACATATTGGGGGAAAACACAATGGGGATTATTTGTGCTGCCTGTTGAATCTTTTCTTGTTGTGTTTCCGTAAATCCGGTGGTACCTATCACTACGGGAATTTTGTGTTCCACTGCTTTTTGTAACAATACCAGAGTAGCAGCAGGTGCAGAAAAATCTATAACTGCATCAGCAGTAAGCTTTGCACTGTTTAATAACTCAATGGTTACAGCCAGTTTTTTTGAAATCAAACTACCTGCATCCTGGCCAAGCATTAGACATTGTTCTGCATCAAGTGCCTGTGACAGCGTATGGCCTTTTTCAAGGGCAACAGTAAGAATGGCTTTGCCCATCCTGCCGGTAACTCCACATATAGCAATCCTCATAGCTTCACTCCATAAGCAATCAAAGCATCTTTCAGTTTTTTGCGATTATCATCGGAAAGTGGAACCAGTGGCAACCTTACTTCCGAAGAACACAATCCAGCCATTTCCATGGCTGCCTTTATTGGAATTGGGTTTGTTTCAAAAAACATTGCACGGCACAATGGCAGCAATTTATAGAATCGTTGTTGTGCCTCCTTAAATTTCCCCACATTAAATTTGTTTACAACCACCTTTACATCTGCAGGTAAAAGGTTTGATAGCACCGATATAATTCCTTTACCTCCTATACCAAGCACGGGTAACAGCAGATTATCATCGCCTGACAAAAGGTCAATCCTATTACCACAAAGCTCCATTAAGCGCATCATCTGGTTTATATCACCTGAAGCTTCTTTCATGGCCACGATGTTTGGCACTCGTGTAACAAGCTCAGCAACACTTTCGGGCAAAAAGTTTATTCCTGTGCGCCCGGGTATATTGTAAAGAATCACCGGAATTGAAATCGACTTTGCAATCTGTTCAAAATGAGCTATCAGTCCCCGCTGGGGAGGCTTATTATAATACGGGTTAACAAGTAATACACCATCAACTCCTGCATTCTGTGCTGATTTTGAAAGGTATATTGCTTCATCAGTTGAGTTGGAACCTGTCCCGGCTATCACTTTTATCCGTTTATTCACCATTTTGACAACACGAGCAATAAATTCCTCATGCTCCTCATAACTCACTGTCGGCGATTCCCCTGTTGTTCCCATAGGGACAACGCCATCAACACCACCTGCTATCTGATGTTCAATAATTCTTTCCGTTGAGTCATAATCAATTTTCCCATTTTTAAATGGAGTTACAAGCGCTGTAAATACACCCTCAAACATGTAATCCTCACTGTTGATTTTTTTAAAAATTTAAGCGATAGTAACCAGTAACTATCGCTTATAGTATAATTATAGATTAAAAGCAAGAATATTTTGTCAAGCGTGAATATTTTATGCTACACCATTTATTTATAATGTCCTACAATCGCAACACTGCAAACATTCATCATGGGGAATCCCCCTAAGTTGTGGGTAAGTCCAAGATGCGGGTCCTTTAGCTGCCGCTTATCCGCTCTTCCCAGCAGTTGTAAATACACCTCATAGATCATTCGCAAACCCGATGCACCTATAGGATGTCCAAAACATTTAAGGCCTCCATCAATCTGGCATGGAATTGTGCCATTGCTGTCAAAAAATCCATCCATAACATCATTAACCGCCCTGCCCCTTTCCGAGATGTGAAGATCCTCCATGGTGACAAGCTCAGTTATGGAAAAACAGTCATGCACTTCCATTAAGCTCAGTTCCTCACGCGGATTTTTTATGCCTGCCTCCTGATAAGCCCGCATGGCTGCCTTTTCAGTATTCACAACATGCGCACCATCCCAGTTAGAAAACGCTATTTCTTCACCATTTGATACCGATATCTGCAGTGCCTTTACTGTAATAAAGTCTTTCTTCTTTAATGATTTGGCAACATCAATGCTGCATACTATAGCACATGCTGCCCCGTCACTGACACCACAGCAGTCAAAAAGGCCAAGTGGATAGGCAATCATTGGCGCCTGTAACACCTGTTCTTCGGTTACCGGGCGCTGCAGATGTGCTTTTGGATTTAATGCTCCATTTGCATGGCTTTTAACCGAAATGTGAGCCATTGCCCGTTTTACATCTTCCATCTTCAATCCATACTTTTCACAGTATCCTCCTGCAAGCATGGCAAAACATCCCGGTGCAGTAATATTGGGAAACCACAAACTATTGAGTATTCCAATTGCCTGGCTGAATTCGGGCAATCCGCCATATCCAATATCTTTAAGCTTTTCACATCCTATTGCCAGCACAATATCATATGCTCCCGATGCTACCGCATAGACCGCCGCTCTGAATGCTTCAGTTCCACTTGCGCAAAAGTTTTCAACACGTGTCACCGCTATGTTTGGCAATCGCAACGCCATCGATGCCGGTAACGCACTCTTGCCCACATTGACTTCATCAAAGCAGGTAGCAAGCCAGGCCGCCTGTATTTCTTTGGGGTCAATAGCGGCATCGGCAATTGCTTCATTGAACGCTTCCACCATTAAGGCATTAGCATCCGCATCCCAGCGTTCACCAAACCTGGTGCATCCCATTCCTATAATTGCAACTTTATCTTTTATTCCCGTAGCCATACATTCCTCCTTATCCCACCATTGGTACTGCTTTCCAAAAATAGCCGGTAAAGCCGCGTTTGGTATCGTTCCTTCTAATTCTAAATGACATCGCAACGCGCAAACCTACCTTTAAATCATCTAACTGGCAATCAGCAAAATCCAGAAGTGTTCTCCCCCCGCCATCAAATTCAACCATGCCATAAATGGCCGGCGGATCAACTGATGCTGCAAGCATATCTCCGGTATACATGATGACTGTCCCCAGCTTGTCGGCAAACGAATATTCCGCCATGTTTCCCGATTTATTGCATGCAGGATTCACACAAACCGGATATGGCGGAAATTGCGGTGTACCGCACGCTTTACACAAATATCCAGTAAAACCATGGATCATTTTTCTGTGTCGCCACAGTGCAGATAGCGATGTATTTGGCATTGCTTCAGCACGTATGCTTATATCTGCATCTATTAAATCCCTGAATGTACAATATTTAGCATAGGGGATTTCTTTTTTAAGCGATAGTAACCTGGTAATTCCCTTTGGCCGCGGTATATGTTCAATTTCATCAGTTACTTTAAATGCAACCACTTCGCATCCCTGACCAAATCCAACCACCATAATCTTATCACCGGGCTTTGCGCTGTCAAGTGCATGAGCAAGCATTACCAGCGGGTGTGCAGCTCCGGTATCACCAACGGTTTCATGGAGATTTGGATGCACCCCGTTTGCTTTAATTTTTTTTGCAATATTTGCATGTTCGCGTGAGAAAGGGCATGGATAAATGACTGTCGTAAATTCATGTATGTCAGTATGATATTTTTCACAGTATGCAGCGATAGCTTTGGGGATAATCCTGCCAAACCCTTCATCGCGTATAAACCGCTCTTCCCACTGATAATCATAGCGTTTTTCAGCACCCCGGTAATGATCAATAAAATCTTCATGATATGCACATGATCCTAAAAATTCAGCAATGACATTTTCTCTCCCCAGCACCAGTCCAGCAGCTCCATCACCGTATAAAAGTTCAAGCGTTGAAGCAGCTTTAGTGAAACGCCTGTCACCAGCAGTAACAAGCACCGCACGTGCAGAATCAGATTCAATTGCATCAAGCCCCGCAATAATTGCAGAAACGCCTGCTTTTAATGAACCCGATATATCAACAGTTCTGACAGTATCCGGCAAACGCAGAGCTTCGGCAATAAGTGAAGCATTTTGTCTGTCAGTAAAGGGGAAAGATGTTGATGCAGCATAGACAGCATCGATGTGCTCACTATTTATACCCTGTAATGCGTCAGATGAAGATGCCACTGCCATGGTTATAGCATCTTCATCCCAGTTTGCAACCGATCGCTCACCTGCCATGAGCATATATAATAAGGGATTATACCATGCCATCTGTTGTACTACCTGCATGCGGGATAATCGCCGTAAGGGGATATACCCACCATAGGATACTATTCCAATCATTGGAAAACCTCCTGATAATTTTTTTTTAACAACATTATTTTGCCATCAAAGGCGCCATACACGGCTTAGACCATCTCTATGGCTCAGTTGCCTCACATGGCGTCCCTAACATTTATTTCAATAATGGCGCCATGTATGCAAAAGTATCGCCAATGTTATTTAATGGTCTGGCATCACTCAAATCTGTTATCTTGCTCCACTGCGCCATAATATCTTCTGCGGCTATTTCACCTTTACCCTGTATTATTGTTCCACTTGCACACATAATGGCGGTACGGCTATACCATCCACCACCGCAGTTGAATATCATTCCTGTATCTTTGCATTCATCGGAACAGAGGTACATTACCAGTGGTGTAACATATTCGGGTTTCAGCTTTTCAAAAATTTCTTTGGGGAGTACATCCTCAGTCAAACGTGAGGCTGCTACTGGAGCTATCGTGTTAACCAAAATATTGTACTTTGCACCTTCAAGCTTTAAAGCATTCATAAGACCAACAAGCGCCATCTTTGCTGAAGCGTAGTTGGTTTGTCCAAAATTGCCGTAAAGCCCTGCACCTGATGCAGTAAAGATAATCCTGCCCCAGCCCTGCTCACGCATAATTTTAAATGCGGGAGCGGTCACACAGAAAGCACCTCGCAGGTGCACAGCCAGCACTATATCCCACTCATCCTCGGTCATTTTAACAAATGTCTTGTCACGCAATATCCCCGCATTATTAACAACAATATCAACCCGGCCAAATGCATCCATTGCAGTTTTTATAATGTTCTCACCACCCTGTACCGTTGCAACCGAATCATAATTTGCAACAGCTTTACCACCTGCCTTTTTTATTTCATCTACTACCAAATCAGCAGCACTATGACTTGCGCCACTGCCATCACGCGAACCACCTAAATCATTCACAACCACCATTGCACCGCGTTTTGCAAAATCCAGTGCATAAGTACGCCCCAATCCAGCCCCTGCTCCGGTAACAACAGCAACCTTGCCGTCAAATCGTATAGCCATAATACCCTCCTGCTTTAAACATTATTTTATTGGGCAACGGAGCACCACGCATTACGCAGCACATCCCTGCCATCATTATTTAACGCAACTATTCCATATCTGGTTCTATCTGCAAGCTTTTCTATGGTATATCCTTTAAATATAAGCGTTTGTCCCGGCAATACCGGCCGTGCAAACCGCACATATAATTCCCGCACCTTTAACGGATCGCGATCAGGTGTCAGATGATCCACAGCCATTTTATGTGAAAATGCCATGGTACAAAGACCCTGCAGTATTATCCCGGGCAAGCCCACTTTTTTAGCAAACTCATCATCAACATGGATAGGATTGTGGTCACCTGATGGTTCAGCAT
>DYLU01000080.1 GCA_020721905.1 Leptospira biflexa
CCTTTATTGATTCATCGGGCAGGGAAGTAAGTTTCTTAAAAACCCTGCCAATATCTATGCCATGTTCCGTTTCAACAACACACAGTGAATTACGACGAACAAAGAGATTGTTTGTATATACGTAATAAACCTGCTGGCTGCATCTGAGTTTTACGCCTGTTATATCCATAGATAAACCTGCACAAAAAAATTATTTAGTAAAACATAAAGAGTATAGCATACCTTTCAGTGCCATTCTAATATTAATATTGCGGGAAATGCCCTTCCGCAGTTCAAGTAATATTTTAATAATTTCCACAGCATGTGTTTGGTCAAGTTCGCTGTGTAACCAGGGAAGCATGTTTTTAGTACAGTGCAGTCTGAATATATTAATCAAAAGGTCAATTGTTCTGTATGCACCAATTTCATGTATTATGGGCGATAGATCATAGGAAAAAACTAAAGGCTGGCATATAAAGCCAGCTATAGCGCTGTATGCTTCTTTAAGCTGTGAAAAGAGAGAGTCGCGAGCAAGGGTCAGAGCATAAGAGGCAGACCCTCCTGCAACAGGGATGATGGAATCATACGTTTGCCTGTCAATGCCGCTTTTGTGCAGGATGGACACGAGGTCGCTATCGCTTAGAGGATGAAAGACATATTCCGTAACACGGGAACGTATGGTTGGCAGCAGTTGATTGCGTTCAGAGCTAATAAGGATAACAAACGTATGTGCCGGTGGTTCTTCAATGGTTTTCAGCAATGCATTTTGCGACTGAATGTTCATGCAATGAGCATCATTGATGATGATGACGCGTTTTTGGTTAAGGGAAGCTAAATTCACCCTACCAATAAGCCAGCGTATGCTTCCTTCCTGATCATCGGTGCCAATGGGGATGTTGCCTTTTTCATTGGGTTCAATTATGATGACGTCGGGGTGTGTGGCATGATCTATCTGCCTGCATGAAGGGCAGGTATTACAAGCGTTGCCGCTGGCACACAGCATTGTTTTGGCCAGTTTAACTGCACAAAGTTTTTTTCCAATACCTTCCAGCCCTGAAAATAGCAAAGAATGGGGGAGTATATTGTTAGTGGCAGCGTGCAATAGAATTGATTGCTGAACTGTATTGCCTACAATTTGTGTCATGGTTTTAGTGGGTAAGGTCCAGGATTAACCCTCTGATCTCATCAAAGGCTTTTAATATATCAAAAGCCCTGTTATTTGTTATATGGGCTTTTGTTATCTCTTCAAGCTTATTCTGTATTTGCTGTATAACCACAAAATCAGCACGGTCACGGCGTTTTCGCTGCATCGTATTTACCACATATTCTTCACTCACAAGGATTTTCAGTATACGCTGAACCAGTGCTTTGTACCGCTGCATGTTGTACAATGACGGATCGGCCATAAATTTTTTTTCCTGATCTTTCAGGTCGCTGAGAAGTTCATCTAAGGTTTCAGGAAGTGAAAATTCAAGAGTTCCCTCAAACGTGGACCTGAATGTTGAATGCAGGCCGGAAGATTTTGTGCCCTTTTTACGTTTAACAATTTTTTGCTCTTCTTTTTTGGAGTTTGGAGGGACTATCTCAATCATGTCATTCCTGCCTCTTGTTTATAGTGCAGTTACCCTCAAAAACAACACCATCTTCCATAATGAGGCTTGGCGTTATGACATTGCCATGTATGGTGCCTGTTGACAACATAATCACCCGTTCAGTAGCATAGATATTGCCTTTCACAGTTCCGCCTATTACCACAACGCCTGCCTTGATGTCGGTAATGGCCTGGCCTGTCTGCCCAATAAGCACCTTCCCGTCTGTGGCGATAGTTCCTTTGAATTTGCCATCTATACGCAGCAAGCCATTGATGTTAAATTCGCCTTTGAATTCAGAACCTTCACCAATGATACTGTTAACAATATTATCTTCGATATTAAATTTATTTGTCCGTGCCATATTCTTAATTATTATACAATATTTACTTTATGCGCACTACTATGTTTATGCAGGATACAATACAAAATAACAGGTTAAAAAACAAGTATTATTTATTATGATGTAATGAACATCCCCTTACCCGGAAGAGGTAGGGGAGTTGATTGCAGCACTCATTCTAATGTGACATAAAATTTTCATACCAAAATTATTATTATCGGGAAAAATTTTTAAATTTTTTACTAAAAAAAGCTTGCAAAATTTATAATTATTTATAATATCAGTTCAGCGGACTAGTATGCACCAAAATCAAGGAGGAAAACATGAGAAAAACAATTTTAAAACTCCTGGAATATGGTTGGCCAGACAGGATTATTGCAAGCTATCTTATGATTAAACCTGCTATTGTCAAGTACTATAGACGAAAATATCGCATTTACCGCAACGAATACCAGGGATTTTATTAATTTTTTTGATCTTTTTCACATTACATGTAATAAAAAAGTAGAGGGGAAAGAGGGTTCCCCTCGAAAGAGAATTTGGAGGTTCGCCAATCATTAAATTGGAGGAAAGTATAGCACCAAAAAAAATTTTGTTGCTTACTTGTCAAGAATATTTATAGCTTGTATCGGCAAAAAAAACAAAAAAATTTTGTATTAATCCTTTAAAAAATTTCCTTATTTATGTCTATATAATGTATTGTGTAAATAATTTTCTAATTGTGCAGTTTTATTCTTTGCTTTTTTACACAGTAATAAGTAACTGCATTGTGCTACTATGCATTCAATAGTCCCTATGTACCCCGCGTAAGCTGTATGATATCCCAGAATTCTTTGTGCTAAAAGAAGGAAAGGTACGGATATAAATATTAGTAGTGAAAAAATTTTTTTAGATACCATAGGTATTGTATAAAAAGAGTGTTCTGTTTTTTTTACCTCAAATAATCTTGACAGGTGTCAGGTTCTTCTGATATATACCATATACAGGATACAGGCTCTCCTAGCTCAATGGATAGAGCGTCGGCCTCCGGAGCCGTGCGTCCGGGTTCGATTCCCGGGGAGAGCGCATACCAATTTTCTGTGTAAGTGATTTGCGTTAACAAAATAGAAAACAGTGGAAAAAAAATTTTATAGTGCATAAGCAGGTATTTCTTATTGGTAACTATCGCCGACCTTTTTAGTATGGTATGCCTATATGCTCAGGTTTACACACATCATCGAAAAATATTTTTTAGTATGGGTTGTTCTTCTATCTCTATGCGGGTATCATTTTCCATCTCTGTTTAAACCTCTGATAAATTACATACCGCTATTTTTAGGGATAATCATGTTTGGGATGGGCATGACGTTACAGCCTTCTGACTTTGTTGTGGTGGTAAAATACCCCCTGGCACTTGTCACTGGTGTTGTTGCTCAGTTTATTATCATGCCGCTTGTTGCCTGGCTGTTATGCATGCTTTTTAATCTGCCACCACTGCTTGCTATTGGTGTTATTCTGGTTGGCACATGCCCCGGAGGAACTGCCTCCAATGTTATTACGTATCTGTCAAAGGGCGATGTAGCGCTTTCGGTTGCAATGACTACTGCAAGCACCTTGCTTTCACCTGCTCTGACCCCTCTGTTAACGTACCTGCTTGCCGGACGGTGGGTGCCGGTACCGGTTGTTTCCATGGTTGTTTCTATTGTACAGGTTATAATTGTGCCGGTAGCACTGGGCATTATGGTGCGGCTTCTTTTGAAAAAAAATATTGCCCGTGTGTTAATGGTCCTCCCTTCGGTTTCAGTTGTAGCGATAGTTACTATAATAGCCGGGATCACTGCTGCAAATGCTCATGCATTGCAAAGTGTGGGATGTATGGCAGTACTTGTGGTAATGCTGCACAATGTGGCAGGATTAGGGTTAGGCTATGGTGCCGCGGCTTTAATGGGATTTGATAACAGGGTGCGAAAAACCATTGCTATTGAAGTGGGTATGCAGAATTCGGGGCTTGCGGTGTCACTTGCTATTGTACATTTTGATGCTTTAGCTGCGCTGCCCGGTGCAATTTTCAGTATATGGCACAATATCTCAGGATCCCTTGCTGCATGGTGGTGGCAAAGAAGGTAGATTACATGTAATAACCATTTCTATGTATTGACATTTTATTAAAATTGTTTTATAGTTAAGTAAGAATAATTCTGGTGACCACTACGTGATTCAATGAGACCTGTAAAATATGTATCAAAGTAAGGGACTAATTGTACTAAAAGTCATTGTCATTATTAGTAAGGGTTACAATTCTGCATTTTAAGTGGCAGCATTGTTTTGGCATTATGACAGATTGTGTTTCCTGGTCTGGTATTGACATAATGAACTAAATTTTACTTTTAAGGGAGAAAACCATGAGAAAGAAAATTCTTATTACCGATGACATTGCTCCCGAAGGGCTGCAGCTTTTACAGACCAATCCCGATCTTGATATTGTATACAAGCCAGGGATGCAGGCAGCTGCATTAAAGAAAGAGATACAAGATGCCCATGCTCTCATTATCCGGTCAGCAACCCATGTTACACCTGCTATAATTGAAGAAGCTAAAGCATTAGAAATCATTGCCCGTGCCGGGATTGGTGTTGATAATGTGGATGTTGAAGCTGCTACAGCTAACGGTGTCATTGTTACCAATGCTCCAGGTGGAAATACTGTTTCAACAGCAGAGTTTGCTCTGTCACTTGTATGTTCACTTGCCCGCAATATACCACAGGCAGATGCATCAATGAAAAAGCAACTATGGGAAAAGACAAAATTTGAAGGAGTTGAACTCAGGCGTAAAGTTATTGGCATTATTGGCCTGGGACGGGTAGGGGCAGAACTTGCTAAATTGTGCAAGGCTTTGGGTATGCAGGTGGTGGGATTTGATCCCTATCTGGCAAAAGAAAAACTGGCAGCTATGGATATTGACATTGCTGATTTGGAAACAATATGGAAAAAAGCTGACTTCATCAGCATTCATACGCCATTAACCGATGAAACAAAAAACCTCATTAACGCTGATGTTATAAAAAAATTAAAATCAACAGTGCGCATCGTAAACTGTGCGCGGGGAGGCATTGTTAATGAACAGGACTTATACAAGGCATTGAAAGAAAAGCGGATAGCGGGTGCAGCAATAGATGTGTTCACTCAGGAACCACCTGAAACTCTGCCGCCATTCCACGAGCTTGATAATGTTATCCTCACGCCTCATTTAGGCGCATACACGTATGAAGCTCAGGTTTCAGTTGCAATTGAGGCAGCACAAACGGTAATTGATTACTTTACCAGGGGTGTCATCCATGACAGTGTCAACTATCCATCGGTTGATATACAGCAGTACGATTTCCTCAAGCCATTTATTAATCTGGCGGAGCGCATGGGGAAATTTCAGGCAATCATGTTAGCTGGCAGGGTGCATTCGGTGCAGCTGTATTATTCTGGAGAGTTTGGTAACTACAGCAGGGATCCGTTGACAGCAGCATACCTTAAAGGGTTACTATCGCCCTATATTGACAGGCCCATAAACTATGTCAATGCTTCAATGATAGCAGCAGAACGTGGCATCAAGGTACATGTTGGTGAAAGCACGCAGTCAGGTGACTGGGCGCACCTTGTTCAGGCTCATGCTGAAGGTGAATCGCTTAACAATGAATTGTGGGGAACGGTTATTGCAAAACAGCCGTGGGTGGTGCGCTGTGATGAATATCTTATCGACTTTATACCTTCAGGGAAAATGCTTGTTATGCACAACAATGATATCCCCAATGTCATTGGTGCAATAGGGACGTTTTTGGGCAATAATCATATAAATATTGCCAACCTGCACCTGGCACGGACGCGCCGTGGCGGTAAAGCGCTGGTGATACTGGAAATAGATGAGGAAATATCTGCAAAGGTGCTTGAAAAACTTGCGCAACTGCCTGAGATTTTAGATGTAAAATGTGTTGTTGTGTGAAAAATTTTTTATTTTTTTGATTACTTTTTTAGTTGAAATATTACTTTGTCGTTTTGTTTCATAAGTAAAATTTTTTAATATCATTACGAAGGATGTAGTGATGAGAAATCTTGTTTGTATACTTGTTGAGCATCAGTTGATAACCTATATGAATTGCCATACTTGTTTTCATGTTTATATAGTAACAAATTGGAATCATAGTGTTATGTACACAGGTATTACCAGCAACTAGAAGCGCTGCCTGTATGAACACAGGAATATATTAATGAGTGGTTGTGCTTCAAAATATACTGTTAATAAATGAGTGTATTATGGACTTGCGTCTAATCTTTGGAGTGCTATTGTACCAGAAAAAGAGATTAAAAAATGGGGACGTGAAAAGAACAATAAACTTCTGAAGGCTTTTAATCCTGAAATGGAAAGATTTCAATTTAGAATGATATTGTAATTTCTTGCCTTTCCGAAATGAGAAATGGCAGAATGGCTATTATATTTATATCACCAGTATTATTGGGATTAATCACTAATGCCTGAGTCAACGTTTATTCCAGCGGTCTTCTTTACGCTTTTCTTTGTGGTGGACCCATTGGGTCTTATCCCTGTATTTGTGGCATACTTAGCACCGTATGATGCTGTATACCGTAAAAAGGTAATCATCAAGTCCACGGCTATATCAATAATTGTTTCACTATTTTTCATCTTCAGTGCTCATATTTTTGTGCGCTTTATAGGCATAACGCACGGTGCATTTATGATTGCAGGGGGAATACTGTTGTTTGTCATTGCCATGGACATGTTGCTTGCGCGGCCGCGACGAACGCAAAAGCTTAACGATAAAGAATATGAGGCTGATACTGATATTGCCGTGTTTCCGCTTGCTATTCCCTTTTTGTGTGGTCCGGGAAATATTGCTGCACTGCTTATGTTCAGTTCGCAGGCGCAGGGTGATATTGTAAAGCTTGCCATAATATCGGTTATTTCAGCGTTTATGTTCCTCATTGCCATGGTTGTTATGGCACTTGCAGGCAGGCTGCAGCAGATTCTGGGGCAAACGGGGATTTCCGTGATTCACAAACTGATGGGGCTTATCCTTTCGGCTATGGCAGTTCAGTTTATTATTAATGGGTTAGTACAGAGTAATATTATTGGGCGATAGCTACCGTAAAAAAATCTTTTATTAACGTTCCTCCCTGTGAAAAAAATCATAGATCTTTTGTGCAACTGTTGCAGGAATCTTTGCTTTTTTTGCAATAGTTTGTGCATCTGACTGTTTGATGTGTTCTATTGTGTCAAAGCTTTGCAAAAGTTTCTTTTTATACTGACTGCCAACACCGCTTATATGATCAAGGACAGAAGCAGTCATGGTTTTATCACGAAGGTTGCGGTGATAGGTTATGGCAAAGCGATGAGCTTCATCACGGATAGTTTGCAGTAGTTTCAGTGCAGGTGATGTCTTAGGAAGGCACAGGGGGTCAGAGCCCTGTGGCAGGTAAATTTCTTCTAACCGTTTTGCAAGCGCTATAACGGGGACAGAGCACTCCAGCGCTTCCATCACCTCACGTGCACGTGTAAGTTGTCCCTTGCCGCCATCAATGACCAGCAGATCCGGAATGGGAATCCCTTCATTTAAAAGGTGTTGCAAGCGCCTTCCCACAACCTCGTGAATCATGCCAGGATCATCTGGCCTGGAATAGGCACGAATGCGGTAGCGTCGATATTCCTTTTTATTTGGCATCCCATCAGTAAAATGCACCATGGAGGCAACAGCAAATGTCCCCTGAATGTTTGATATATCAAAACATTCTATATCCATGGGCAGTGCTGGAAGCTTTAACACTTCCTGTAATTCAAACAGAGCCTTTTGCCAGCCCGGGGCAATCTTTTGAGCTATCACCAGATCTAAATTCTTATGAAGCATGTGCATGACAGCTTTTTCGTGGTCAGTTTTGGGAGTAGCGGTGTGTACGGGCTGTGAGGTTTTAGAGCTTAAATACTCTTCAACTATAGTCCTGTCTTCAATCATGTCAGGAATGACTATGGTTTGTGGCGGTTCATTGTTAGCGTAGTATTCAACAATAAACTGAGCAATAAGTGAAGAACGGCTGGTGTACTCAGCATTATTATACACAAAGATACGTTTGCCTGTCAGGCTGCCATGCCTGAACTGGAAAACCAGAATGTACGCTTCATCCTTGTGTGTGGTAATGCCAATATAATCCTGATTTTGCCCTAATGGTGTAACGACGTGTTGTGTTTGCAGCATCTTCTGAATATCAAATATCATGTCGCGTACCACAGCTGCACTCTCAAAACGCATCGCCTGAGAATACGAATTCATAAGTGCCGTAAGATTTTCAAGTACCGGATCAATAGTGCCATCTAAAAATTGCATCACAGTATCTATCACACTGCGGTATTCATCTTCAGTAACAATGCCAGTGCATACACCCTGACAACGTCCCATTTGATGATTAAGACATGGCCTTTCATGCGGCTTTAAAGGTATATCCCTGGTGCATGTTTTAAGCTTAAAGGTTTTATTGAGCAGTGCTACCGTTTTTCGCGCTGCATGGGCATCGGTGTAGGGTCCATAGTATCTGTCGCCATTATGGATAAGCCTGCGCGTAAAAATCACACGCGGGAATTTTTCATGCAGGGTAATGGCAATGTACGGGAAACGCTTATCATCTTTCTGCTGTATGTTATATTTTGGTTTGTGTTTCTTTATTAATGAGCTTTCTAATAGCAGCGCTTCAATTTCACTCTGAGTAACAATATAGTCAATATCACAAATATGCGAAACAAGTACGCGTGTTTTTACATCTGAATTTTTTTGAAAGTACGAAGCAACCCGTTTTTTTAATGATGAAGCTTTGCCAATGTAGATAATCTCTTTTTTCTGATTAATAAAAAGATATACACCGGGTTTTAATGGCAGGTTCTTTATTTTCTGTTCAAGGTTGTTTTCCATTTACTGCATGGTGTTATTGTATTGCTTTTATTTTCCTAATATAGCGCAGGACCAGTTCATTGTCAGGATTTAGTTCCATAGCTTTTTCAAAGCATTGCAGTGCATCATTAAACTGCCCTTTTTTTGCTAAACACACGCCGGCATTAAAATAGCTTGCAAAGCTTTGAGGTTTATACAATATGGTCACGGTAAAACAAGCCAGGGCATGATCCAGCTTTCCATCTTTGAGTAACACAACGCCTTTTTTAAAAATGTCTGTAAGTGTTTCTTCTTTAATTGTATGTAACATCCGGTCATTGTGTTTCATCTTTTCCACAAGGCTGTTAAATGAGGTTGCGATAGTTTTGAGTTCGCTATCAATGCTGTCATTAAGGGCAATATCCAGAGAGCCTGTTGCAATGCATTGAATACTGTGCGATAGTTCCTGAATAAGTAACTTTGTGCGGTACGACTGAATGATTGATATAGCAACAATGATAATGATGGTTGCGGCAATGATAATGGCAATAGTTTGCATTAATGTTTTTATGAGTGAATCATGTTTTTGCTGTAAGATTGCAATATTGGGTGCAAGCCACTGTATAATTAAACACTGTGTTTTGTTTTTGCCATTAAGCGGGATATAACTTTCTATATACGTAATGGTTCCCTGTTTTTGTATTGCCGGATTAATGGTAATATACGCAAGGCCTTTGCGTATCAGGAACTCCTGTGATGTATCAACACGGGTTAGCTTTTTTATCTGGGGTTTCCCTTTAATAACTGTTATTACCGTATAGTTTCTGTCATCATCAGTTGGCTTAACAATATATGCGGTATACACCGAGTTATTGTTTTTAACTGGCACAAATTGTTCATCTTGATGCAGTTTGTTATCAGTATTTGCTCTGTTTAAAAAATTATATAGCACCATGCTCATGGATTCGATATGCTCAATGGTTGCCCTGTGTGCATAATCAAGTGAAGTTGTATATATTTGGGAAATGGTTTTAATGGTTATAGAGCTTACTGCAATAATACAAAATGAGATAGTTACTATTATCAATAGGGGGAAGCGTTTGGAAAAATTGACTGTAAAAATTTTTTTCATACTATTGACAACGTATCACTGTTTTGCATGAGGAATATATATTGTAAAAGTGCTGCCCTTCCCCGGTTTACTGGCAAGGGAAATATTTCCTCCATGAAGTTCTACAAAACGCTTGCATATAGCAACCCCAAGACCTGTTCCAGTTTCACCACGAGTACCATTGGTGTGAAAAATGGTATATGGATCCATAATGCTTTTTTGTAATTCTTCATCAATTCCCATACCGTTGTCCTTAACATTGATGATTATCCCGTTATTGCTGGAAATTGCAGAAACTTCTATTATACCGTTTTCAGTAAACTTAATTGCATTGCTTATAAGATTGTTCAGTACCTGCATAATTTTAATTTTATCAATTTTGATAACAGGATTTTCGGGTTTTTGTGTATATACAATTTCATTATTTTTTTCCTTTGCCAGGGTTGAAAAATTTTCTATTGTTGAATGTATAACAGCATTAATATCAATATCCTCATAGTTTAAATGTAAAATACCCAATTCAATTTTTGAAATATCCAGCAACTCATTAACCAGTGAATATAAATTTTCTGCAATTTCACCTATGATGTTAAGGTATCGGACATACTGTTGAGGGAAATCGTCTTTTTTTGTAAGATATTTAACATAGGCACCAATAGTTGCAAGCGGTGATCGAAGGTCATGTGATACTACCGAAATAAATTCATTCTTCAAGTTATTAAGTTTTTTCAATTCTTCAATATAACGTTCGTTTTCCCGCCTGAGTTTTATGGTCAATGCTGCACGTTTTATGGTTAACTTAAGTGTTTCTATATCAAATGGTTTTTGTATGAAGTCATAAGCGCCTAACTTGATTGATTGTATTGCGGTATCAACTGAAGCGTAGCCAGTTATGACTATAATCAGTATATTTAGTCCCGCCTGCTGTATAAATTCCATTATTTGAAAGCCGCTTTTTTGTGGCATATTGAGGTCTGTTAAAACTATATCAAATGGCTGATGGGAAAGAAATTCTATTGCCTTATCAGGTTGTGTGGTTGCAGTAACAGCATAACCTTCTCTCTGGATGACACTGGTTAATCTGTTACAGATCTTCTCTTCATCATCCACAATTAAAATTGTAATTTGATTGGTTGTCATAAAAAAATTGTGGCATGGATTATATTTCCATGTCAAGCTAAATGTTTGTGATTGTAGTAGCTCTAGTGCAAAGAAGTTTGTAAAAAAAAGTGTTTATTGCAGTTAAATGAGCGTTATGATATTTTCTTCTTTGGCGCAGCGGATGCAATATCGTTTCCCTTTATGCTGTTTTGGATCAGGAATATAATAATGATTTAATTGATTTATCGGGCAGCCACATTTGTCACATTTCATAAACGTTTCTCCTGTATGAACTATTATACATTACATATTTCGGTAAAAGAGTATTTTTAAAACAGAAATTATTATTTAAAATTTTT
>DYLU01000081.1 GCA_020721905.1 Leptospira biflexa
TGTTAATTTATATAAAATTTTTAATAATATTATCTTGACATCTGAAAATACAGATTACAGTGTACCATCCAATTGTTATTGATGAGTATTTACTCACTATGCAAAATGCGTGGTACTACACGTACAATCTGGCATTTGCTATTGAAAATATATACTATGATAAAATATTTTTTAAATGAAGTTATGTACACAAGGAGAAATGATATGTCTCTTCGCAATACTGTACTGTATGCAATCATCCTAACATTATTGTTTTTCTTTAATCCATTGTTTGCCCAGGAAACTGATTCACCAGTAACTATCGCACCCAATACAGTAACTGAAAGCGATAGTAACTGGCCAACAATTCCAACACTGGCAATGTTTGTGGCAGTACCCACAATTACACTTATTTACGGAATGGAAACATGGGATTGGGCTGAACAGAGCAGTTGGCGATGGGCAGATGAAGGCTTTTTTGGGCAGAACACAGATTCAGGTGGTGCAGATAAGATTGGCCATGGCTGGGCTCATTACTTAGCTTTCAGGATCTTTCACAACTACTACGACTGGTCAGAGAACGGCAGAAATACAAAATGGATTTACTCTATTGCAACAGCAACGTTTTTGGGAGTTGGTATTGAAGTAGGTGATGCATTTACCGGCAAGTATGGTTTTTCCTATGAAGATGTGGTATTAGACATGGCTGGGATAGGACTGGGTATTCTTCTGGAATACTCCCCAACGCTAGACTCACTCATTGGTTTCAGCTGGCAATACAGGCCAACTGAAAGCTACTTTGATCGCTGGGGGAAAAACCCGTTACACATGACAAGCGATTACAGTGGTGCAAAATATGTGTTTAATTTCAGGCTTGCGGGTCTACAGAATTTAGGGATCAAAATACCAATATTTATGCGATATATACAGCTGGATATTGGCTATTTTACACGTAACTACGTACGATGGGATGAAACCACTGCAGAACCTTACCGAAGTATGTATTATGGCATTTCTCTGAATTTCATGGAAGTGGTAAAAGATTTCTTTGAAGATCCAGATTCAAAAACAAGCCGTATTTTACAGCAACCGTTTAAATATTACCATATACCTGCAGGTTATTTTGCTGAAGACAGGATATAGATAGAAATGCAGCGGTAATACAATCAGCTCTATACATTAAATTATTTAGTACTGTTACATTCAATATTTTATATCCATAAGCATTGGTGGTGGTTCACAGTAGAATTTCAGGCAATGAATACCGTTTTCAGGTATTAGCAGCATTGCGTTTGCGGTATGCTCTATGTTTAAATGCTTTATACTTCCTTTTTCTTTACTGGCTGCATACATAATCATATATACAATAATACTACGAAGAGGTATGCCTGATGTTTGTGCAGATTCTTCAAGGATTGCACTATACTGAAGAGAAATACATGCAGTAGTTTTACAATTCATCATTTCCTCCCAAAGTTCTTTATTTAATTCAAACAAACACTGCAATTTTTTTTGCTCATTCAGTGCTTGGTTGAAATGGGGGCCAGTATTGTCAACATAACGTTTTAATTTATAACATCGCACTCATTTTTTATTTTCTTCTCAATATCGTGATTGACATATTGTTTTATATTATTCTATTATTAGTCATATGCAATTTTATTGTAATAATACAATTAATCGATTTTGTTTTAATGCCAATCAGTAACATCAAAAAAATTAAAGTTTTAGGGAGATACTCTATGCAAGAAATCACTGGAACAAGTAACAAGGTCATTGAAGTTGATTTAACCACACAATCCTACCGTGAGTTTCCCATCTCTGAAAAAGATCTGGAACTTTATTTAGGCGGTAAGGGATTGGGCTTAAAGCTTTTTTACGACAGAGTGCCGGCAGGCATTGATCCTTTTTCCGAAGAAAATGAATTCATCGTCATGACTGGAGTGTATCTTGGTACTGGTGCTCCGTGCGCAGGGCGTTTTGCAGCAGTTACCAAATCACCATTGACAGGTTTAATGGGTACCGGTTCATGTGGTGGACCATTTGGCATGGCATTAAAAACCTCCGGTTGGGATGGACTCATTATAAAGGGCAAAGCCAAATCTCCAACCTACCTTGTCATTAGCTCCAAAGGTGTAGAGTTTAAAGATGCAAAAAAACTATGGGGGAAAGACACTCAGACCGTTCAAAAGCTCCTTGAAAAAGAAGGCAGCGGTGCGCTGGTAATTGGCCAGGCAGGTGAAAACAAAGTACTGTATGCCAATATCTGTTCCGGCCACAGATTTTTAGGGCGCAGTGGCATGGGTGCAGTACTGGGTTCAAAAAATGTTAAAGCGATAGTTGCCAAGGGTAATGAATTCAAGATTGTACCAAAAAATCCCAAAAAGTTTGATAAAGCTCGCAAAAAAACACTTAAATTTATCAATCGCAATCCCATTACTTCCGTATCATACCGGCAGTTTGGCACCAATGCAAATGTCAATCTGAATAATGCAGGGGGTTTATTGCCAGTTCGCAATTTCACAGGTGGTTCACACGGCGAAGCACACAAAATTTCCGGCGAAGAGATGGCTGAACGCTTTGATACCAAATTTTCAACCTGCAAGCCCTGTGCTATTCTCTGTGGTCATAAAGGGAACATTAATGGTGAAATGCGTCAAATTCCGGAATATGAAACCATTGGTACTTTTGGTTCCAATTTAGAAATATTTGATCCAGTTGCGGTAAGCGAATTTAACGAACTTTGTACAAAATATGGTCTTGATACAATATCAACTGCTGTAACGATAGCGTGGGCAATGGAAGCCACCGAAAAAGGTTTAATTAAAACCGACCTCAAATTTGGATCACCTGATAACGTGGCAAAAACCATTACTGACATTGCATATAGAAAAGGGTTTGGTAATGATTTAGCCAATGGTACCCGAAAACTATCGCAAAAATATGGTGGCGCTGATTTTGCAATACATGTTAAAGGCCTTGAAATGGCAGCCTATGATCCCCGCGGCGCATGGGGACAGGCATTAAGTTATGCTGTTGCCAACCGTGGTGCATGCCATCTTTCCACTGCAAGCTTTGCTGTTGAAGTATATCTGAATATGCATGATCCTTTCTCTCTCAAGGGTAAAGGTTCTATGATTGCGTTCCTGGAAGATGTCACCTGTGCAATTAATTCAATGCATGTATGCCAGTTTACTGCATTTGCAGTTGAGCTTGAACCTTTTGTGGTAAAATACACGCCAACATTTCTCCTGAATCCAATGGTAACCTATCTCAACCCAATTGCTACAAAATTCATGGATGTTAGCCTGTGGCCCGAAATGTGGTCGGGTATTACCGGGATACGTATGGGCATGTTTAAATGGATCAAAGCAGGGAGAAGAATTCATGTTCTTGAGCGCTATATGAATACCCGTGAAGGCGTATCACGCAAAGATGACACTCTCCCGCAACGATTTTTAACCGAAGGCAGGCACTGTGATCCACAGCAGCGTACCGTGCCACTGGAAGAACTTATAGACAGTTACTACAGAGCACGCGGTTTTAATGAAAATGGCATTCCTGAAGACAGAACATTAAAACAATTGAAAATTGAAAAAAAATAATGAGGTGGCACCATGATTCCATACAACTTTACATTTTTAAGTCATCCAAAAATCTGTTCAGGGCTTAAAGCGCTGGAACATATCCCATTTGAATTAGAATCGCTGAATGCCCGCAAGCCTCTTGTAATCACATCAGCCCGATGGGCAAAAAAAGGGTTAGATAGAACATTAACAAAAGCTTTATACGATAGCAACATAACAATTGGCGCGCTTTTTGCTAATGCACCTAACTACCCCAGTGTAACCATAATCAATGAGTTATCAAAACTGTACAGAGATCGCGGCTGTGATTCAATCATTGCTCTTGGATCAGGTGGAATAGCACATATTGCAAAAGCAGTCAATATGGTTGTTTCACTTAAAACTGATATTTTGAAATGTGCTGACATTACCATTTCATCACCACTTAAACCTTTGATTTGCGTACCCACCGCAGATTGTAAAGGCGGCGAAATGGCTGCCATTGCATATTACGAGCGTTTTGAAAAACAATCCGATTTTCTCTATCCTGATGTTATTGTCATTGATTCGCGCATCACACGGCATGCAACTTCACAGGAAGTGGCAAATTGTGCACTCACATCACTGGCACATGCAATTGAAGCTGGTGGCGTAGCTGCACTCAATCCCATCAATGATGCATATGCACATACAGCACTTCAATTCATATATCAATATCTTCCAAAGACAATAAAAAGACCATCTAACAAGGACGGAAGTGTTGCCATAGTTAATGCGGCAGCCTGTGCGGACACAGCATTTTCAAATGCACCACAGGGTATAGTCCATACATTAGCGCAGGCGATAGCTCTTGATACCAACCTTCAGCCTGGCATAGTTATGGGAATTCTTCTCAAGTATAACCTGGCTGCAAAACTGCATACTAAAGGTGGCATACGTCCTGAACTATTGCTGGCTCTTGCAGGTATTGATACATATGCAAAGACTCCCGAAAAGGACCGTCAGAAAGCCGCCTATGACTATCTCATAAGGTGTATTGATGCAACGGATACCTTTGCACCGTCAACACTGAAAGGCTTACATATTCCTCATTACAAACTGAAAGAATACGCCAGATTAGCTGCTGCAAAGAACAAACAGTATAAGGAAACTGAATATATGGCACTGTTGGAAAAATCCTTTGAAGGTAAATAAATTTTTGAAAAGGAGTTACACCATGAACGCATTACAATATTCTGAAATTAAGCCAAAGAAGAAATTCATTAAACGAATATATATTGCTGTTATGCTGTGGGTGGTTGGCCGAGCCATTCAGGCTGCAGCAAAGGTTGACAGGGAGGTAAAAGAAGAATTTGCAAAACTCAAAGATAATTTTTTATTAAAGATGTGGATATGGCCACATGGACCAGCAATGTATGTTGGCAAAACTAAAGATGGCAAGGTAAAATACCTGGGCTGGAAGGATAAAGGATATAAACCCACATTAACCATGACCATAAAGAGTGTTGAGGCTGCAATGCTTCTTTTTACATTCCAGGAAGGGACTGCAATCTCAACTGCCCGCAACAGGCTGGTTGTAGATGGGGACCTGCCTGATGCCTGCGCACTGGTGAGGATATTGAATATAGTTGAAGTTTATTTACTGCCAAAGATTATTGCAAAGCTGGCCGTTAAACGATATCCAAAATGGTCACAGATGAATCCTTTTAGAAAACATTTTGGCAGAATACTTATTTATGTTAGGGCATTTACATTCTAAATAAATGAAACGAGGTGCAATCATGCAATTACCAGCATATTATGAATTTTGTAACACCGTGAAAACAATAGTGGGCCATAAGGCTCTGGAGCAGATACCCCAGAGCTTGAAGGCAATCAATGCACAAAGGCCAATGATTGTTACTGATAAGGGTATTGAGCAGGCCGGCCTTATAAAAATTGTCCAGGCAGCAATGCAAAAATCAAAGCTAAAGGCCGCTGCACTTTTTGACAATGTACCGGCAGATTCAGATGTAAAAGTAGTCAATGAGGTGGCAAAGATTTACCGTGCAAAAAAATGCGATTCAATTATTGCTGTAGGTGGTGGCTCTGTTCTGGATACTGCAAAAGGTACAAATATCCTTGTATCTGAAAATGCAACTGATTTAATGCAATTTGCAGGTTATGGTAATATAAAACGCAAACTCCGCCCATTTGTAGCAGTACCAACAACGGCAGGTACAGGTTCCGAGGTGACTTCAGTTGCTGTCATTGCCAATCATGAAAAGAACATCAAAATGGCATTTGGATCGCTTTTTCTTTTACCAGATTATGCAATTATTGACTCACGAATGACCAAAACTTTGCCAACAACCATAACAGCTTTTACTGGAATGGATGCCCTCACCCATGCAGTTGAAGCGTACTTCTGTCTTGCCAAAAACCCATTAAGCGACACAACAGCGCTTGCAGCAATACAGCTTATTGCACAGAACATAGTCAATGTTGTTAAAAAACCTTCTGATCTTGATGGAAGGCTTGCACTGGCACTGGCTTCAAACTTAGCTGGTATGGCATTTTCCAATTCAATGGTTGGCCTGGTACACAATATTGGACATGCTATTGGGGGCGTTTGTGGTGTTCCCCATGGTGTATGCATGAATATACTGCTACCGTATGGACTGGAGTACAACATGCACAAACGTGCACAGTACATTGGCGAGCTACTCTATCCGCTTGCCGGCGAAGAAGTGTATAACAAAACACCCGGGAAAGAACGACCGCTTAAAACTGTGGAATATATACGAAAGCTTATTCAGGACCTGCATGATGCAACCGATGGCAGACACCCACGTTACCTGAAAGAGGTATATGACAGAACTGGCAGGCAGATGATACCCAAAGATAAATTACCTGACATTGCCAGAACAGCAATGAGCGATCCAGCACAGTTTTATAATCCGGAAGACTTAGATTATAATGATTATATCATGGTCTTAGAAGCGGCATGGGAAGGAATACCGCTTGACAGAAAAAAAATAAAAAAAGGTTAATATAAAATAACAGTGCCATGAATAAATTATGGAATAAATCATGGCACTGTTATAAGTACTTAGTGGGGATTATGTATGAATGTTGAACTCCATCAATATGATTCAAAAATTAAAAATTTTACATTTCAATTTATCCTTAGAACTGAGGGAATAAGCTATTTTATTATAGTTCCCATATTATTACTATTTTTAGCAATAAATCTTACTTTTACATACAATCAACTTAAATTCTTTATTATATGTATTGCTTTTGCATTCCCCATTTCGTTCATTACCACTCAAATAAACAACATAATTGTGACAAGGCCAGTACAGAATTATTTTACTGCACTAATAAAAAACGAAGATATATCAGAAAAATCATATGAATTAGCATTTAAAAGATTTTTATCGCTACCCTATTTGCATAGTATTGGCGCTTTTTTCAGATGGGTGTTTGGATTATCCATGTTTACCATTCCCATGACATTATCACATCAATTCTCAGCAACACAGGTCTTTATAAGCTGGATGAGTATATTAATATGCGCCCCGTCAGGAACAGTATTATATTTTCTTCTTACTGAAATATTTGTTCAGGAAATTTATAATACAGGTGTATTCCCAAAAATCCCGACAGATTTTACATTCAAATACACAATGGGTATTACAAAAAAATTAATGATATCAATTACCATTATTGTTCTTACTCCATTCTTTATACTAATATCGTTTATGGCTACCATGATCGATCAGAACACTTTGCATATTTATTCCGCATGGTGGAAACTGTTCATCTTTGGGATCATAGGATTACTATTCTCCTCATTTCTATCAAAATTGTTGGCAAAATCACTTATTATGAAGACCAATATCATTAAAGAATTCCTTGTTGCCGTTGGCGAAGGGCAGCTGGCTGCATATATAAAAAAGATAGCTGTTTCTGATGAACTGGCAGAAATTAATATAGCTGTTTATACTATGAAGGAAAATCTTCGACGTATGGTTGAGCTTATCCGTGCAAGCTCTTTAGAACTCAAAGCAACAAGCAATAATATGAAAATTTCTTCAACAAAGTTTTCAGAAGCATCGCGCGACCTTACAGCTATTATTGAGGAAACAAGCTCAGCATACGAAGAGATGTCTTCATCATTTGAAATGATAGTGAATACTATTAAATTACAACTTGAACAGGCAAATACAGTAAATACAGAAATAACCGTTATCAATTCTTCCGGGACTAACTTAACACATCAGGTAAATGAATTAACAGGGACTTTTAATGAAGCCATCAGCGGAGTGGAAAAAGGCAAAGAAACAATACATAGATCAGTAAGCGCCATAACTGACATATCGCACTACCTGGAAACAGTTGAATCAACAGTATCAACAATTAATGAAGTGGCTGATCAGATAAATCTTCTGGCACTCAACGCTGCAATTGAAGCTGCACGTGCTGGAGAACATGGGAGAGGTTTTGCGGTTGTTGCCGATGAAGTGAACAAATTGGCTGATCAAACGGCATCTCTGGTCAAGGGAATTCAATCAACAATTGAACAATACTCCAGCAAAATTAAAAACGAAATAAAATTTATAAATGAGACAGCTGCATTATTTGAATCAGTTCGTGATAAAATGCTTACAACGCAAAATGTATTGAACATTACTCATCAATTTACAAAAGAACTTACCACTCAGAATGAAAGTATAATGGGAAAAATTGAAAAGTTAGTACAGCTTTCCAATGAAATATATAATACTTCCAGTGAACAGCAAATAACAATTGATGAACTGACCAAAGCCATTAATTCTATTAATGAAGTAGCCACACATACTGCAGAAGAATCATTTACAATACAATCATTATCAGAAAAACTTGAAGATAATGCCAGGCGATTACTGGAAAATATAGAATATTTTAAAATTTCCTACGAATAGCTATTTTCAGACAACGCACTGTCTTTTAAGTCAGGACTGTCTGCTACTATGTATTGTATCATAATCCTTCATTGAAAAATATATAATAAAAATATTTTCAAAATTCAGCAATTTTCATTGACGATTTACTGAATATTTAGTATTTTATAAAATACTTAATAATTTAAAAATACTAAACATAAAAATTCTGAGTACAAAATCAAATATCATTGAAGCTATTAATGTAAGGTATACCAATTTAGCCAGTTCCAGCTGTTGTTTATCCTGTGGCGGTGCTATTAATCATGCCCATCCAAAACCAGGTGAAATATGTGTTGATTTAGGCAGTGGACGCGGTACTGACGTACTGCGTATGGCTGATGCAGTAGGCAGCAATTGTTTTGTTTACGGCATTGATATATCCAGTGGCATGATAGCTAAATCAAGGGAACTATCGAACAAATTTGGCTATACCAATGTTGCTTTTATACAATCTGACCTTGAATCCCTGCCGCTTCCTGATAATAGCTGTGATGTTATCATTTCTAACTGCACCATAAACCATGTAAACAACAAACAAAATGTATTCAATGAAATATACCGTATTATAAAACCAGGCGGAAGATGCATTATTAGCAATATCTATTCAATTGGGCAGGTACCTTTAGAATATAAAAATGACCCTGACGCAATTGCTGAGTGCTGGGCAGGTGCCGACCCAAAAGATGAATATGCGGAAATAATTGCACATGCAGGATTTAATGATATAGAGATACTGGAAGAAAGCAATCCATATCCCAAAGGGGTAATACAGGTTGCAAGTTTTACCTTTAAAATAATAAAGCCATAATAAACATTATCACATTCTAACGAGGTATGAACATGATATCACTTGTTGCACCAAAAAACAACAGTACTCAAGTTGCACAGTGCTGCGCAAAAATCTCTCCAATTGTGGCTGGCTGCCATGATTAAACAACATGCCATCTGCCATACCTTTACGGCAGGTGGCATGAATCAATTGCCCGGAGTTTATGCATGAATTTATCAACATATACATTAATACAGAAAATACATAATTCAGATAATTATATTATCATAAACCCATTAACAAAACAGGCTGACATTATATCATCTGATGAAAAGGAAGATATTGTACACGGACGCTTTACTGAAGAACTTGTACATAAAGGCTACGTATTAGATAAAGATGAAGAAGAAAAACTCTATCGGCAGGCATACTTTGAATTTATTGACATGAGAGACAATTCAGAAACTCAGATTTTCTTTGTTCCATGGTATGCGTGTAATTTTTCATGTTCCTATTGCTATCAGTCAGGATATGAATACAAAAGCACAAAACTCACTTTTGAAGTTATTGATGCTTTCTTTGAATATATTACAACAAACATCCATAGCAAAAAATACATAACTCTTTTTGGTGGTGAACCTTTACTTGATTCTTCTCACACTAAAGAAATGATAGAATATTTTTTAAACAAAGCAACAATGCTTTCACTTCCTGTTGCAATTGTTACCAATGGCTATACACTTTCTGATTACATGGATATCCTGAACAAGGGCATAATAAGGGAAATCCAGGTAACGCTTGATGGTACTGCTGAAGTACACAACAAACGCAGGTTTACAAAAACCAAAGCACCTACATTTGATGCGATAGTTACTGGTATAGATAATGCGCTGGCAAAAAACATACCCATAAACTTGCGTGTTGTAGTTGATGCAGAGAATATTAATGACCTCCCAAACTTAGCACAATTTGCCATTGATAAAGGCTGGACAAATAACCCATTGTTTAAAACTCAGATTGGACGCAACTACGAACTCCACTATTGCCAGGCCGACAATGCAAAACTTTATGACAGGGCATCATTATATACAAAAATATATGAACTCATTATACAGCACCCACACATTCTGCAATTCCATAAGCCTGCATATTCAATAAGCAAATTTTTATTTGAACAGGGTAATATGCCACATCCCTTGTTTGATTCATGTCCGGGATGTAAAACAGAATGGGCATTTGATTATACTGGTTTAATATATCCCTGCACTGCGATGGTTGGTAAAACCGGGGAAGAAGTGGGCAGTTTTTATCCTTATGTTTCATTCAACACCGCTTTGATTAATCAATGGGAAAAGCGTGATATTACTACAATTTCAGAATGCAGTAATTGTTCGTTAAGTTTGCTGTGCGGTGGTGGTTGTGCAGCTGTAGCAAAAAATAAAACAGGTGATATTCTATCACCCGATTGCAGGCCTGTAGATACATTGTTATCTATGGGAATTTCACTATACTTTGAAGAATTACCAAATAACGTCGATGCCAAATCGATTTAATGTATAAATACACTTTATTATAGGAGAAAACAATGAGCCACAAGATTAAGTACATTGATGCATCACAATATGAAAAAGAAGTCCAGCAGGGCGGCAATGTAATGTTGGACTTTTACTCAACTGAATGCCCTCCGTGTGAGGCACTTGCTGCAAAGTTTGAACCTTTAAGTGAAATATTTGGTGATGATATTACTTTTATAAAAATATTTCGTCAGGAAAACAGACAATTAGCACAATCATTGGGAGTATTTACATCACCAACCGTTATTTTTTATCAGAATGGCCATGAAATTGGCAAACGCCTTTCGGGCAGTATTAAACGATCAGAACTTCTGGAAAATATTAAACTCATGCTTCCCGAAAAACGGTATGATGAATTAATAGCACGTATCCAGCCAATTACAACACAATGTGATATCCTTGTTTTAGGTGCCGGCCCTGCAGGACTTACGGCGGGGATATACGCTGCACAGGCAAAACTCAAAACTATTGTTGTTGATACGCAGCTCCCCGGAGGACAGGTCCAAA
>DYLU01000082.1 GCA_020721905.1 Leptospira biflexa
TTCTCTTTCAAGAAGTTCAACAGTATATACCCTGCCATTACGATTCTGTTTGTTTGCACGCTGGAACTCACCCTCAAGGGTGATAAGTGGATTTCCTGTGACTTCATCGCGACTCTCATTGTATCCGAACTTATGTGATACCCACGCTTCTGATATATATGCTTTCATCTTTTGCACCTATTATACCATTTCATCCTCAATAAATTCATCCTCTTCATTATTTTCCCCCATAATATCAGCAAACCTTCTTTCAAGAAGTACAACTATGCGGGGGGGCATTGCTTTTAAAAGTTCATCAATAGCATCTTCAACTGTAATCTTTTTGGTATGAATAGCATCGGCAATCTGCCTGCCAAGAGCATATTGACACTGGCTTATACCACCATTAAAAATACCCATGTTTCTTTCATCACGGAAGCGTTTTCTTGCTCTGTCGCGGTTGAAATCAATCATGCGCTCACTGATTTCCCCTTTTGCATTTACTCTTTGCGCTTGTCTAATATATCTATCAAATATAATATCCATTCTGAATATCCTCCTATTGTATTACGCAATTACGGCATCTTTCTGTTTTTCAAAATCCTCATCATCTTCCATTGCGAATTCGTCAGATTTTCCAATCTCCAAATCTTTAATAGTTTCAACTTCGCCACTCATGTCAGCAATACCACTTCCATTGTTCATGGCTTGGTCACTTATTTTTTTGAATCCCAAATCTTTATCGCCATTACTATAATCTGCTGAACTATTGACCGCAAATCTTTTATTAAACTCGTTGATAATTTCATCAACAATCTTATCAGAAATCATGTTTGTGCGGTGCATATACATGGCCTGATTACGCCAATCGGCAATTTGTCGAAGGTCTTCATCAGTGAGGTTGGGAAGAACATAGAAGCTTTGCTCAAGTTCGTGTTCAAGCGTCTGAACATCTTCACGACTGTATTTGCCCGTAGAAAACTTTAAGAATTGAGGATACAGGGCGTCGTTGGGGGGAATTTCAAGGTTGTAAATCTTGTCTTCAGCTTCCCCGGATTTAAACATTTCTTGATAGAGAGCAATTATTTTCCTCGATACGTCAGTAACTTTTAGCTTTGCTTCGGTAAAAGTATTTTTTGCTTTTACAACTGCCTTGGGAATACTTATCTTTGCATTTTCCATAAAGTTAATATCGGCAACAATAGCGTTTGCAAGCTCTTTATCGAGAACAATGGTTTCTACACGCTTGTGAAAATCACCTATTTTCTTCAGGTGGTCATTAAATTTCTTCTGGAAAGCATACGCCTCATTGTATGCAGCGCGCAGTTTTTCAAAATTGAAGTCATGGTTTTTAATACTGTTGTCTTCATTAAAAAAGACAAAAAGTTGAGCAAAATCCTTACGCTCCCTATGCATCTCAGAAATCTGTTTGCGGAACTTGGAATTGATTGATTTCACAACCTCGTTCTCACTGTTGCAAAGTATATCCATTCGCTCTTCAAATGTTATAGTCTTCTTATTATGTGTAAATTCGGACTTTATTTCTATATTTGGAAAAGTTGCAAAACAATTTTTGACAGCTTTAATACCCTCATCATAATTCTCAAATATCAATTTTATGGAATTTTTGAACTTGCGAACATTGGCTTCGAATTGCTCCTCTTCAGTTATCACACCTTCTACAACCTGTTTTGCTTTACCAAGATGGAGAGTATAGCTGCCGTCAGCTTCAGTTGTGAATGGAACTTCAAACGACGACTGATTTTTTTTATTAGTAATAAGCACGGATTCACCCAAAAGCGATTCAAATTTCACATTTGGGAGCTTTTCTATTTCATCTTTTAGGATTTTGAATTTTTGAAAATCCATATAATATTACTCCTCTTATAAAAATATTAAAAGAAGGGCTAAAATCGTAACAAGAACGCCATATACGCCAGTACCAATACTAAAGCCTTCCCAAAATCTTATTTTCTTTTGGTCACTCTTGTTAGTTATATATTTACGGTCGGCAATGAATTGTCCCGACAAAATACTTTGAGATTCTTCATCAAAATAATTAAATGTAACCAAAAGCAAATTTCCCTTTTTCTCAATATCTGTTATCATTGGGTCGGACTTTTCCACTACGCGCCAGTTTTCATATGATTTTTTCCACACAAAAAAATCCTTGTAATCAATTTTGAATTCTCTTCCCGTATTAGGATTCTTAATTATAAGATACCCATCTTTGGGGGTTGGATATTTATAATCAACTTTCCACTTGATTGAGAATCCAGTTTTACTTGAATTCAAAATATCTTCTTCACTCTCATTATCATCACTGTACAACCATTCATCAAGAGTAACACATCCGATAAAGACAATGATTACTGCTAAAATAAAAATGTAACAAAATTTATGCGTCATTACCAGGCCTGTTTAGTTCGGAAGAATTCTGTGTTTGTGCCTGTCCACCAGGTAACATGTCTCTTACACGCTGTACGATGGCTCCAATTGTTCCTGTATTTTCAGCCAGTTTATTCAATCCCATAAATCCACCAATGACTGAGAACACAACTGTTCCCAATTGACTAAGAGTAGGTAGGACGATTTGCATTGCTTCAATGCTGAAGTTATGTCTATGAAGAAATTGATAAATAAGATTAAGAATAAGGCCGATAGTAAGCACACTTACCCACTTCCCTGTATCTTTAAGTTTAATAATTCCTACAATAACCCCCACAAGAGCATAACCAATTTTAAGTAATGAGTGTTTTACACACATCAAAAATCCGCCTCTTCCCTGCTCTTCTTGGATTTCTGTTTCAATTGCACGTTGAATCCGTGCTGCTTGTTCATCAGTAAAGTGTATTTCTGTCACCTGCTGACAGCTTGGATTTGATTGTACAACTATGTCAGTTACTTGAGAATTAACTGTTTGTTCTGACATATAAAACCTCAAATTGCTTTAAAGTACTCACTTCTATATTTGTATTTTGAACAAAAACTTTATAGAAAAAAAACGAATATAAAAGTAGAAAATATTTTACAGGGGGTATCTATATGACAAACAATACAGTACCACAAGCACTCCAACCAACGCAACAATCTCAATTTGTCATTACCCAATTGCAACGAATTACAGTTGGACAACGCATAAAAATCGTATTATGGACAATTGGAGGGTTTGTTATTCTTGCGATGGGTGCGATGCTGGCCATACTTTTATTTCAAAAATCACCTGCAGGAGCAATCGACGATTTTAAACGTGCATTCAGAACACGTAAAAGTGTAAATGGGACACAAGTTTTACCTCCACGTCCCAATCTTGATTCGACACTTGATAACATCAGTAATGATATTATTAATGGTTAGAGCAGCAATAATTAACAGCCGCTATCACAAGGTTAATCAGAATAAGTTTTAACCTCATTATCAAATTCACTTCCATCAAAAATGGATACATTTTTGTATGCAATATCAATCCCGTTAAGATGCCCACGGATGAATGTTTCAATCAATGCTGATGTTCGTGCACGGCACATTTCACGGGCATATTGTTTCTCATTTGATTTCTCTTTATCAGATTTTCTCGCTTTTTGAAACTCACTGAGTTTTTTCAGAAGCTCATTTTTCCTCTGTATAGCACGCATTTCTTTTTCAGTATATGGCTTTACACCTGTTTTTTCCCTGACATCAGCATTTTCTGATTTCTTTGGCTTCTTCGGCGGCGCATTTTCTGGTTTCGGCGCACCAAGTTCCGATTCTACTTCAGGAGGAATTGCGGCTTCGGGAGTTTCTTTTTCTTCTTCTGCTTCAGGTATACCAGCTTCAGTATTGGGCATACCACCACCAACAGAAGGGCCAAGTTCCTCATTATTACCAACACCCTTGGGTCCAGGTATTGGTACACCACCCATGCCACCAACACCAGTACTGACTTGAATATCTTCTGCTCCCTCTGGTCGTTCTTCCATTGGAAAGACCTCAAATGGATTCATTCCATTATCTTGCATGGCACAGAGTTTCATTAAAAGAACGATTTCATCTTTGCCGAGCTTGAGGAAATCCTGATATATAAGATAGTCGGGGTAGAATGTGTGTTCTGCATTAAGACTTTTAATTGCAGTAATAAGTCCCCAACGTTCTGTTTCAAGTGCAATGCGCTCTCTGTCATCAATGTTTGAGGGGTTGTTCATAAAGAGCGTAAGGTTTGCAATGTCTTGATTTGAATAGCCCTTCAGTTTGAGCTCAATGATAGCTAACTTGTAGACCTGATTCAAAAAAAAACGCTGAATACGGCGAATGCGCTTTGCAAATACTACAGATTTTGACGAGAGATTGGTATTGGCATTGGCAAAACTGTCATCAAAGAAATATTGTCGAGGTATTCCAATTGATGGAAAAATCTTGTCACGGAGAAATTCAATATCAGCAATATCTCCAAGATTGTTTGCCTGTTCAAGTGTGGTAATAGCATTTCCTTCAGACCCGGCGCGCTTGGGAATAACAAGGTCTTCCACAGTGCCAAATATATCTTGCTGAAGGTCGGTTTGTTTATTTATATCAGAATAGAAAGAAAGTTTCTTTTTGCTCTTAAAATTCTCAACAACATCGCGAGCATAGCGAATAGCTTTTTCTCCGGCAAGGTTTCCCACATCAACTTGATACACTCTGCGCTCTGGAGCACGAGTAACACGAGCAACCACCATTGCTTTTTCCATCATCTTTAGTTTTTCAATAGTAGTAATAATAGCATCAATGACTGACTGCCCATAAACGCCATATTTATCAGATGGTATGCGGAAGTGTAATATACGGAACGGAAATATGAGATTTTCTTCCCTTTCTTCTGGTGTTTGAAAATTTGTTTGAAAGGTATACATATTTGAGGCTTCGAGAGCTTTTTTATTCAGTCTAAAACCTTTGAGAATATTATTTTCTTCGATACGGTCAATTGCTTCACGAGGTAAGTGGTCTATTTTAAGAATTGATTTTGCACTACGCGCAATAACGACTTCATAGTATTCATCACCAAAGCCGCAATAATTTCTAATTATTTGCCATGCTTTTTCTTCAAGTCCAATTCTGTCAAACATATCCTCCACAACACTTCGTACTTTGGGATCTGGATGTTGGACATGGATAATAACACCCTCTTGGTCTTCAGTTGTGGCTTCATCGGCATAAATATTAAGTACACCATCAATTTCCGGGTGTTCTTGTGCAGATTTTAATTTTTCATAGCGTTTGATTTTGTCAAGCTTGTCTTTTTCCCATGCATCTTGAAGCTGGCTCATTTTTGCCGCACTGAGCGCACCCAATACAGTATGCATATCATCGGGAAGAGTCAGCGCAGTGAAATCCATTGCAGTTAGGGCTTTATTTGGTTCGCCAGCAATTTCTGTATCTGCGGTAACTAGTTTAAGTTTGCGGTCTATACTTTTCCACAAACTCTTGACTTCATTTCTGCTTAATGCTTTAGACATATATGATATCTTTGGTAACTAAAAATTCACACAACAATATATTCTGTCTTTAATATATTATATGATAGTTAATATTATATTTTCTCTTAAACGGGAAAAATATTGAAAAAATAAGGATTAAATGATAGATAGAGATATACATGACGGAAGCATTGATGAAAGCATAATTCAAGTACAGGAATTGCCATATGAAAAATTTGACCGAATAAAGTTTTTCAAACAGTTTAACATACCATATGACACCACACTTGATATTAACAATATCACCAAGGAACAAGCTCGTGAGGAGTTGAAAAAGATAAAGAATGTTGAAGACCATACGGGATTTGCATACTTCTTCCTTGAATATTGTACAGTTTCCCATCCAACTGAGGGAAGTGTTATTATTAAAGATAATGCTTATAAATGGCAAATAAAAGCTGCACTTGAGTTCTTGCAAAACCGATATATCGTATCATTGAAATCTCGTCAGGTTGCATTTTCCACCACGGTTGGTGCTTACTGTCTATGGCGTGCACTCTTTTTTGATTCACAGCGCATTGTCATCATATCGAAAAACCAACACGATTCTATAGTGTTTTTGGAACGTATCAAATTTATATATGAACATCTTCCGATATGGCTCAAGCAAGGTACATCTGAGTTTGCCAAAACGTATGTAACATTTGCTCACAATTTTTCAAAAATTACGTCATTGCCAAATAAGGGAGACCCCGCTCAGGGTGAATCTCTTTCATTGTTGGTTGCTGATGAATTTGCTTCATATGATGACTCACAAGCGGTTTTGAATGCAGCCACACCTGCATTATCCGCTGGTAGTATGACACCATTTTCAAACAAAGCCCTGCCGTCGCAACTCTTTATTATCTCTACACTGCCACGTAAAAAGGTTGTTAACAATAACTTCTTGCGTATTCTTCATGGTGCGCAGGAAAGAACAGAAAGCCGGTATAAACTTATTAATGTGGAAGTCGATGACATCAGTTACTATCGCGACCGAGCATGGCATCTTGAAATGCTTGAAACTCTTGGTCCTCGTGGATATCGCATTGAGGTTTTGAAACAAGAAGTTTATGCTAGCGAAAACGCTCTTATTGAGGGAAACATTCTTCAGTCGATTAAAACAAAAAACCCAATTCGTTGTGATTTTCTCTATCCAGAATTGGTTGATACTGAAGGCTATCCCATTGACCTCAATACATTTGCAAAGATGAATGACAATTGGGATGCCAATGGTAAATATCTGAAAGGCTTTTGGGTATGGGAAGACCCTGTACCAGGTCGCCAATATGTTATTGTTGCTGATGTTGCTGGTGGCGAGGCTAATGATTTTTGTGCATTTCATGTATTTGACCCCGCAAATGAAAACAATCAGGTTGCAGAATACCGTGGACAAATAAATACTGAAGAATATAAAGACGTATTGACATTGGTATGTGCGTACTATAACAATGCCAAATTAAGTGTAGAGCGTAATGGTTTGGGTATTAATATCTGTCAGTATTTTGGCAATACTATAAACTATGAAGGATTTTACTGGCATCAGAAATCAAAGTATCAAGTCTTTGCTGGATTTCCAATGGTAAATCCTATCCGAGCAAATGCTATTGCATTTATGGAAAACATGGTTATAAGAGGTGAAGTAAAAATTAATTCAATTCGTCTTCTTAACGAACTTAGGAATTTTGGTATAACAAGCAAAGGACGTATTGCTGCAATAAGTGGTCCTGATGACCTAACACTTGCACTGTGCCAATTCTGCTGGTTGCAACAAATAGGATGGGCAGTGACAGATGAACAAGCAATGGATTCCATGTATGGTGACATGAATAATATTAAACAAAAAACAGAAGTTGAGTGCACCAAAGAGCGTGTGCCTGTAGCAAAATATTGGGATGATGAATTTGACCTTTCAGATACACAGCGTGAAGTACTTGCATATGCTAAAGCTAGTAATATGTGTATTGATAATGATTTCAAAAAGATTTTAAACAAGCGTAATCACTTATGATTAAATAGTAAGTGTGACAAATTTCTTTGTAACAAATTTTCTTACTAATTCAACAATCTTATAAAAAAAATCCCCTTACATTCATTACATTTTTTTTGTTTACAAATCCACTTTTTGATGTTATGAACTATTAGCACACTAAAATTATCATTAGTTGTTTGCTTAAGTCTTTCATATTTCAGTTTACACGCTAAAAATACTTTTGGCCTATAACTTTTTAATTATTATTAATATACTAAAGCTTCCTCTTTCCCCCCCCTCGTTGGAATTATATCAACGAAATACAAAATGTGAGTAAAAAAAAGAGAAAAAAATGTAAAAAAAATGTCTCTTGTAAAACATATCCTATATTGAGGTAAACTACAATAGAATATGACAAATCTCTATCATTATTGCTAATAAAGTTGTAAATACAGTATATTTTTTATTTATGGGATTTATGACTTTAGATTTAATGATACAATTAAACTTATAGCAGAATATAAAATTAAGAAAAAAAATGAATTTAGTACAAAAAATCAGTTTCTGTGCAAAAATTATGACAATAGCGGATAAGCTAAAAAAGCTGCTTTATTGGTATTTGTAACTCAATGTATGTACGCCAGATATGCGTGAAGAAAGTTGAGAATAAAGATTATTAAAAGTATATTGTTAAATTTTATCGTATCAAAAACCTAAACATTTGGGACATAAAAGCAAAATTTTCCTTAATCATTATGACCTATTATGCTGTTTATATAATTTTTTCCGGTTTTTCATGTGAAACATCATAAAATAAGTATGATGCCTTGTGTGGAGTGCCGAATGCAGCAGTTGGAAGTAAATCTTCAAACAGATTTTTCTTCCAGAAAATGTAACCAAAGAACTATTGCTTAAAATTATAGCGGGGAATAGAAATAATTTCCACAATTTGGATTTAGTATTAAGAAATTCTTACTACCCGTATCCAAAAATTTTTACCTGTATATAGTGCTGCATGATGCATTCAGCACCTTGTTTTGAGATATCCTGCCAATTGGGGGTGCCTATGAAACAATATGTAAATCAATGTATAAAAAAAATATACAATGATAATGATGATGATAATACACCAATAATGAAAACAATGGAAATCTATGAAGCACTTATAACACAAAAGGAAAGAAAAACATATATCGGATTCTATGGAGAAATTCCAGAAATTCTTTACATGACACCAATTATTAATAGATTACGTGATGCCAAGCCAAATGAAAAAATTGTGCTTGAAATTAACAGTGATGGCGGAAATATGGATGCGGGGATTCAACTTTGTAACACCATACTTGATACCCCTGCGTATGTAATAGCAAATATTTACAATGCGTGTTCTGCTGCAGCATTAATAGCACTATGTTGTGACTGTATTGTTATAAAAAAGTTTGGCACAATGATGTTTCATGTAGTGAAATGGTCGATTTCAGGAAAAATTGATGACATGACACGGGGAGTCACATATATGAACCGACTTAATTATCAAATGACAAAAGAACTTACAAAAGGTTTTTTAACAGAAGAAGAACAAAGTTTGTGTTTGGAAACCGGCGGAGATGTATGGCTTATTGAAGAGGACCTTGTGCCGCGATTAAAAACATGGACGCCGTATAAAAAACGTAAAATAATGAAAAATCAAAAAAACAAGTGACTTTTTTACTTATTTTACGTTTATAGTAGATATAGTATAAAAAGTATAAATATAAAAGATTTTACAAAAAATGGAGTACTTTAACAATCAACAAAGGAATATTATGCAACTCGAAAAAAATAAGACTAACATTATGGTTTGTGGAGATGTTCACGGTGCATGGGGCGCATTAAATGCAATTATTCAAAAATATAAGCCAAATATAATTCTTCAGTGCGGTGATTTTGGTTATTGGCCAAGGTTTAGCAATTATAAAATAGACTGTTTAAAAAACAAAGATACTGATATTTATTTTTGTGATGGTAATCATGAAGACCATTGGAGTCTTGGAATGTTTTTTAATTCAAGAGAGGGTGGTATTTCGCAGTATCTAAAAACCGCAGTGGAAATTCATCCCCGTGTCTATTATCAGCGCAGGGGCAGCATACGTCAGCTTGATGATGGCAGGATTGTGCTTTTTATAGGTGGTGCAGAATCGGTGGACAAACAACAACGCATAATAGGCCGTGATTGGTTTCCAGAAGAAGTATTATTTTATAATGATTTTGAAGCTGCAATGAAAAATGAAAAGGCCGACATTATAATAAGTCATACATGTCCGACCTTTATTAAAATGGAAGGAGAAGGTGGTGTGAGTGACCCATCACGTGTAGTGCTTACAGAACTTTTTAACTACTTCAAACCAAAATTATGGTATTTTGGTCACTGGCATACGCATAAGATTATCAATATTGATGGATGCCGGTTTGAAGCATTGAATATGATTCACCCAGATGGGACAGTATATCCTGGATTCTTTAATTGGTTGCCAGAGGCATTAAAATAATATTTGTAGGATATAATTACGTTTGAATACAAAATATCTTGCAGCGACAAAAGGATAAATATAATGAAAGAGCTGAATAAAGAAATGGAGATAGAAAAACTTCATGCGCAGATGCGTAGATGTAATAAATGTCATCTATACAAAACTAGAACATCCGTAGTATGTTTTGGAGGTGATTATCATGCAAAGATTATGATGATTGGCGAAGCACCAGGTGCTAATGAAGACCGTGAGGGTGAACCATTTAGTGGAAAGACTGGAAAACTGCTGTTTGAAATATTTAGAGAAGCTGGATTCAAGCGTGAACATTTCTATATAACTAATGTTCTTAAATGTCGTCCAACAAAAGACAATGCTGGACAAATAGATAGACAGCCTACTATGTGGGAAATTGATGCATGCTATCATTTTCTTGAAAAACAGATTGCATTGCTGAGGCCAAAAATTATTGTGACTATTGGTAATACTGCACTCAAAACACTATTTAATACACCACTTAGCATAACAAAAATACATGGACGGGTGATGGGGTTTAAGCAGTATGAACAGTTAATACCGGTTATTCCTATGTATCATCCATCATATATTGAGCGCAATGGTGGTCATTATAGTAAACAAAAACGTGAAATGCTTGAAGATATTAGGGTATTAATTCGCATCATAAAAGAGCTAGTAAAAGAGAAACGTGAAAAAAAGGAAAAGGAAAATATTGAATCTTATATGAATGCTTGAATTCTGTACACAGAAAAAGGACAGGGATGGTGTACCAGCGGTTTTATATCCAAAATACAATTTCCATATATGAAAAGAGGTGTAAAATGACCAGAATAGTATATGACATTAACGAAACAAATATTGATTACAAAGTATATCTTGAAGATGATAAGGGTGGTCGTACATTTTTTCCCTTTTATGACATTAAAATAGAAAATGATATTGCTAATTATCGAGCCAAGCGGTGGTTTAATGCAAAGCGGCGTAAGAAACATTATAAGTTTCTTACCGCTAAGATTCAGAAAGAATCTAATATTGGAAACATCATACAAAAAATTAAAGGGAAAAAGCATAAGTAAAAAAAAAACATAAGTGTTAAAATGCCCTTTGATTTTTTTTATCGCTTTCTTGAAGTTGAATGTAAACTTACTAATTATAACTACTATAATTCACAAAAGGTAATTTTTATAATTCAGGTCTTTTAAACGTTACACTATCAAGCATTTGCAAACACGGGGAAAAAGTTTGGCACTACATTTCCCCAATCTTCAATTTTTAAAAAACATCTCCCAGTAATTCTACAACAACCGACGGTGGGCGCACTCCTGTTGCCATAAATATCGCTGATGCTGAACCTT